>NZ_CANMAB010000010.1:0-66380 GCF_947495635.1 uncultured Virgibacillus sp.
AGGTTTTTTTATGGCTTTTAATAGTAAAAATTAACATTATTCATAATCTTGAAATAATAATTATTGCTTGACTTTAGCTTCATAATTTAATGCAACGCTAGTGTAATTTCATAAACAAAAAAGCCATCCTCAAATGAAAGACGACTTTAATTAGCAAAAATATATTAATTCAGGTAAATATGTTACCGCTTAAACTAAAAAACCACCAATTATGTATTTGGTGGAGACGGTGGGAATCGAACCCACGTCCAGAGATATCGCCACTCAGGCTTCTACACGCATAGTCGATATATTATCATTCGCTTACTCTTCAGCCTATCGACAGGCTTTAGAGAGGCTAGTCTGATTGGTTTCAACAATCATCCTCAGACGGTGGATCATTGTATAGCCCGCTCGATTTGAGACCCTTCAATCTGCTACACGGGCAATAGCAGGAAGGATCGCTTAGCAGTGCTTACGCAGCTGCTAAAGCAGGTTGATTGTTTTCTTTGCCAGTTATATTTAGGCGATAACGTTTTACGAGCCGTAACCTCGACGCGCAACCTGAGCTCAATCTACCCCTGTCGAATCCGTAACGTCCCCATAAAATAGGAGTAACGCTAGGAAGAATGAGCATATATAATTTTATTTTGCTTTCCTAATTACATGCTTCATTATAACATTTTTAGTATAAAAGTCAAATTTCTCATGGGATCTGCCTTGCTTTTATCGCATATGCTCTTTGATAGCACGATCTACATCTCGCTTCATTTGTTTACGCTTAAGATCTTCCCGTTTATCATATTTCTTTTTCCCTTTTCCTAATCCTAATAATACTTTAGCATATCCATTTTTGATATAAATTTTTAATGGAACCAGCGCATAACCTTGCTGTTGCGTTAAGCCAATTAACTTATCAATTTCTTTACGATGGAGCAAAAGCTTACGTGTTCGAGTTGGATCATGATTAAATCGATTTCCCTGTTCATATTCCGCAATGTGAAGGTTAATTAGTTTAACTTCTCCTCGATCGATTCTAGCATGTGAATCTTTAATATTTACTCTTCCTGCTCGAATTGATTTTATTTCTGTACCTTGAAGGACGATTCCCGCTTCAAAGGTATCCTCAATAAAATATTCATGGGATGCTCGTTTATTTTGTGCAATTGTATTTCCTTGTCCTTTAGGCATAAGAACTTCCTCCTACTGCTTACATGAACCTTATTCTATCAAATATTTGGAAGTATTCCAATAAAAAAATGAATCAAATCATTACTAATAAGCTAATAGTCAGGACAGTCATATCGCTCATTACTTCATCTATCGCAATAGATGTGCTTCATCATATTACTTGGCTGCTGGTAATAATTCATCTAGCAAGATAAATACCTTCATTCCGGCAACCATGGAGAAAATCAATTGGTTGAAAAACATTGTGTAATAATGGCACCAAGTGGTTCTACAAGTTCAAATAAGAACGACAAACAAAAAAACTTCCTCTTAGTAAGCGTTACATAGTTTTATCGTTAGTATTAAGCATCTAAATAGTGGCTTCTACCAAATTAAAATAGAGGAATATGACAAATTATTCACACTTTATTAACTTATATAACGGTAACACTATGCAGCAAATCTTGAAACCGCTGATCAATGAATAGATGCAGCGGTTCGTTCTTACTTCTTTTTAACTCTTTTAGCTTTTATCCGTTTTTGCTTCTTTGGCTTTTTCGAATAAACCATTTCGAAATCAACGGTACGTTCATCTAAATTAACACCAGCTACTTTCACCTTTACTTCATCACCAATTCGGTACATATTTGCTGTACGTTCACCGATCATCGCCTGGCTTCGTTGGTCGTAATGATAATAATCATCCGTTAAGTAGCTTACATGAATTAATCCTTCAATTGTATTTTCTAGTTCAACAAACAAGCCAAAATTGGTAATAGAGCTGATTACACCAGTATACGATTCACCAATTTTATCTTTCATAAATTCTGCTTTTTTCAAATCATCTGTTTCTCGTTCTGCATCCACAGCTCTTCTTTCTGCTTCTGAGGTTTGTCTAGAAATTTCTGGCATTGCATCTTTCCATTTCTGCATCGTTTTCTGATCCATTTTTTTCTGAATAAGATACGTACGGATTAATCGATGCACTGTCAAGTCTGGATATCTGCGAATCGGTGAAGTGAAATGCGTATAAAACTCTGTTGCCAGCCCAAAATGACCAATGCTTTGTGGATCATATTTTGCCTGCTGCATGGACCGTAGCATCAGCTTGGATACAATCATTTCTTCTGGTTTACCCTGCACTTCTTCCAGTACCTTTTGTAATGCCTGTGGATGAACTTCGTTGTTCGTCCCTTTTACGACATAACCTAGCCCTGCTAAAAATTCAAAGAATGTCTGTAGCTTACCTGGGTCAGGGTCTTCGTGGATTCGATGGATAAATGGAACATCTAACCAATGGAAATGCTCTGCTACGGTTTCATTAGCGGCTAACATAAATTCTTCAATTAACCGTTCAGCAACAGAACGCTCACGTAGTACCACATCTTCTGGCTTACCATTTTCATCCACTAAAACCTTTGCTTCCTTAAAATCAAAGTCAATGGCTCCTCGATCCATCCGTTTATGACGCAGTACGGAAGCTAATTGCTCCATATTTTCAAAAACAGGTACTAATTCCCTATAACGTTCACGTAATGCCTCATCTTTATCTACAAGAATTTTATTTACATCGGAATAAGTCATTCGCTCATTCGTACGGATGACACTTTGGAAAATCTCATGGTCAACAATGTTTCCACTAGTATCAATTTCCATTTCACAACCTAAGGTTAATCGATCGACTTGAGGATTTAAGGAACAAATACCATTGGATAAACGATGAGGTATCATTGGAATAACCCGATCCACTAGATAGACACTTGTTCCTCTTTCTAGCGCTTCTTGATCAATCGGACTTCCTTCTTCCACATAATAACTAACATCTGCAATATAGACACCTAGCTTATAATTACCATTGTCTAATTTTTTTACAGAAACGGCATCATCTAAATCCTTTGCATCTGCACCATCAATAGTAACAATTGTTTCATTACGTAGATCTCTTCTTTCCTTTATTTCATCTGCTGAGATTGTTTCTGGTGTAGCAGCGGCTTGATCAAGCACTTTATTAGGGAAGTCCATCTTAATACCGTGCTTATGGATAATTGATATAATATCAATACCTGGATCATTTTTATGACCAAGTATATGAATAATTTCTCCCTCAGCACTTTTCTTTCCCTCTGGATATTTTGTAATATGGGCAATTACTTTATGCCCACTTACAGCTCCATTCGTCATATTTTTTGGGATGAAGATATCATTAGGAATCCGCTTATCATCCGCTATCACAAACCCAAATGAACGATTATCCTCAAATGTGCCCACTACCTGCAAAGTTGCTCGTTCTAATATGCGGATCACTGTACCTTCAGGACGATTTCCATCTTTATCCCTTTTTTCAATACGTACCAGTACTTTATCGTTATTCATTGCAGATGCCAGATCAGAGTGGTGGACATAAACATCATCTTGCTTCTCATCATCTGGAATTAAGAATGCAAATCCTTTCGCATGCATTTGAATTCTGCCCCGTATCAGATTCATTTTTTCTGGAAGACCAAATCGATTTTTTCGAGTTCGAACCAGTTCACCTTCTTCTTCTAATTGATTAAGTGCTTTGACCAGTTCTTTGAATTCTATTGCATCCTCAATTTCTAACACTTCTTCTAATTCGTCTACTGCTAATGGTTTTGTTCCATTTTCTTTAAAATAATTTTGTATTTTTTCCTTCACTTTCTTCACCTTCTTTCTATTATTGTTAACGTTCTTTGTTGAATATAATCATTCTTCCCAGTTTAATGTTTCAAGGAATTGATAAATATCTTCAAATACTTGTTCTTTCTCTTTATCCATTGTGATTACATGTCCAGAGTCCTCATACCAATGAATTGCTTTTTGATCAGATTCGACATTATCATAAATATAATTTGCACTATCCGTATTTATCATGTTATCTTTTCTCGCCTGAACTACCATCGTAGGTGTGTAGATTGTATCCACTTCATTTTTGACCTCATTAATAAATTTTCCTAGGTGAGTAAATACATCGGTTGAATTCTTCAACAGTTCCTCAACTTCTTTTTCGATAACATCTTTATCTTTTCTTTCTAATTGTTTGTACTCTTTAGCAAATGCTGTAAATCCTTTGGTTAGCTGTGTTTCATTATCAAAAAACATAGGAGAACACATCGTTATGACTGCTTTTGTTTTTTCGGTATAGGCAATTTTCAAGCCTAATACTCCTCCTAAGGATAAGCCAGCTACTGCTATTTCATTGTATCCAAGTTCCTTTAAATGTTGATAGGCTTCTTTTACATCTTCCCACCATTCATCTGGTGTTGCCTTTACTAATTCTTCTGGTGGTAGTCCGTGTCCACGATAAATAGGAGCATGACTTGTATATCCTCGTTTTTCTAAATACCTTCCTAGCATTCGGACATCTGCAGAATGCCCAGTAAAGCCATGTAGTAATAATACCGCACGCGGTCCAGCTTCAAACGTAAAAGGTTGTGGTTGTTTAACTTTCATTCTTACTGCAACTCCTTCTGCTTTCTTTCTTTATCTACTTTACCCTTTTTACCTTAAAGTAAAAACCCTTACCACTATTAGTGATAAGGGTTCGTATCTATTGTAAAACATATGCGCTCAGAAAAGCTAGTACAAAAAATATTACGGCTGTTACGATCGTTCCTCGGTGTAAAACAAGATCAATGCCTCGTGCTTTCTGTTTCCCAAATAATTGTTCAGCACCACCGGAAATCGCGCCAGATAAGCCTTCACTTTTCCCAGACTGCAATAATACAAGTACAATCATAATAATTCCATCAATCACTAATAATACATTTACGATTCCTAGCATATTTGTATGATACCCCCTGTAACATATAACCAAACAAAAAATCTGAATTTCATCCGTTACCACATATGCCGTACCTAGCATACTTGAACCTACTTATAACTTTAGCATAACTTACTTTGTCATAGCAAGCTTTTTCGATTACGTTAGACAATTGACCATGAAGAGTATAGTACGAATTACGCCGGCAGAATTACTAATGCTTTAAATAGATCTTGTCACGTCTTCTCTATCCCCCGGCGTCCCTTATTTTCCAGTTGTTTTCTCTGTGGAAAGGCTTTGAGAATAATCGATATATTTTTATTTAAAACCACAGTACGGAGAAATGGAAAACCTTGCGACTGACATATCCTACCAAACCTTTGATACGGAATAGAAATACACATTAAATCAGTTTATTCTGTTGTTCTCCTTGTCTGATAAGGTAAAGAATCCCAAAAAGAGGTATCTTTTGACTCAATCGATCTATCAGCAATTGCCCTAACTGTTTCCTCCAGTGTAATGACTGTTTGCTTAATTAAATATCCATTACTTTTTTGACCAAGTACATACGATTCCCATTCATGATCTGCCATTCCACGCATTTCAAATAGTAATGTCGAAATACCATATTCTACTGCAATTCCATTTCGACTAATCGTCTCCGCCGAACCTCCCTGATATTTACCGATATGTCCCCATCCTTTAGAGTCAATAGCATCATATACAACTGCACCTAATTGTTTCGACTTTTTAACTACCGTCTCATTAGCATTGTCTGTAGTTGGATACAATATAGAGCCCGAAACTAGTTTACCATCTACCTCACTTTGGGTTGCTTGATGGTGTAAATCAATCATATAATCAACATCGTAGGGACCAAGTACATTGTCATGTAATGCTTTTGTTTCTGGTTGTAATCTTTCAACATGATCTCTATTTAGATCCACTTCATTTGCGTTATATCTCGTTAAATGATGGTCTCCACTAGCAATATAATCATCTAAAGGAAAGTTTACATCTCCCATCGCACCATCTACATTTAGTCTAGGAATGATAAGGACGTTTACGTCCTTGAGAATACCTTTCATTTTTCCGGTTCCAAGTTGTTTAATAAACTGTAATGCTCCCTCAGTAGTTAATGCTTCATTGCCATGCTGCTGAGTGAGGAACAAAATAGTAGGATTTTCTGGATTCTTGATATATTTTACTAAGTGTAGATCTCTGCCCTTTACCGATTGACCAATTACTTCTAATTCCATTGCTTCTTGCTTTGCTTCTTGCTTATGCAAGAAATCTACTAGTTCTTGATGCGAATGAAGAATCGAATTCGTAATGGTTTCCTTCCCGTTATAATTTGGACCTTCTCCCACTGCATTTACTATTGGTGTCCCAATGGCTGTTGTTCCAAGTATTAAGGCCCCTGTAATTGAAAGTGTTATCCATTTGTTTTTCATGATTGTATCACTCCTATTTTTTAATCTTTGTCATTAAATGATTCTATAAAAATTGTCGAATCCCTTTCTTTTTATCAGAAAATAAGGAATAATACTTATGCATAACATCATCATTCCACTAATAAGACTATTTGTGCAGAAGTGGGAATACAAACGGAGGAGGAGTAAAATGAATCTTAAAAATACCTTTTGGTACACATCACCAGATAATGTTGATATCTTTGTTCAAAAGTGGGAACCCAAAAAACAAGCTAAAGCAGTCATACAAATTGCACATGGTATGATGGAACATATCGAACGATATGAGAATTTTGCTTCATACTTAACTTCACAAGGTTTTATTGTTTATGGAAATGATCATCGAGGGCATGGTAGAACTGGTGAGAGACAGGGGAAATTAGGATATTTCGCTGATAGTCATGGATTTTTTAGGACTGCTGATGATCTCGTCCAGCTATCTAAACAAATTAAAGCAAGCCACCCTACGTTACCTCTATTTTTAATTGGTCATAGTATGGGCTCTTTTCTTATTCGCATTTTTATTCAGCAAAATAGTAGCTTAGTGGATGGCGCTATTCTATCTGGAACGGGTCATTTTCCTCGTTTAAAAACAATAGCCGGTAAGCAACTGGCTAGCTTCTTTTCACCAAAGAAAGAAGCACCGTGGATGAACAAGCTTGTATTTGGTACATATAATAAAAAAATCGCAGATGCTTCCACTGGCTATGAATGGTTAAGTAGTGATCATGTAACGGTTCAAAAATACGTAAAAGATCCATTTACAGGCTTTATCCCTACTGGTCGTTTCTTTTTTGACTTAATGGAAGGTTTACTTACTATGCAAAAGACAAGCAATAATAAGCATATTCGTCATAATTTTCCACTTCTCATCCTAAGTGGTGACTGTGATCCGGTCGGTAACTATGAAAAGGGGATCTGGAAGACAGCACGACTTTTTGAAAAAGCCGGTCTTGAAAGCATAACTACAATGGTCTTTACAAATGGTAGACATGAACTGTTGAATGAAGCAAATAAAGAAGAGGTGTATACTGCAATAAATAGCTGGTTACAAGCAAATATTTCCAGTATATAGAGTGAAACCCCGAATTCACTCGTACTTTTTAAATAATTTCTAACTTTTTTCCGTCTTTTTCGACAAACTTTAAATAAATTGTCGCTGATTGCTTGTACCTACTAATCCAAGGGGGTAAAATAGAGGTTGATTGAATTGTAGAAAGGTTGGGTAACAAATATGTCAAATGTTCAAGGAATTGCCGCTTCATCTGGAATTGCAATCGCAAAAGTATACCAGCTTGCATCTCCAGATTTGTCATTTGAAAAAGTATCTATCGACAATCCAGATGTCGAAATAGAGCGATTAGATAAAGCGCTTGAAATTTCTAAGCAAGAACTTGAGAAAATCAAGGCACATACTAAAGAAAATATCGGTGATGAACATGCCGAAATTTTTTCAGCCCATTTATTAGTACTTAGTGACCCTGAACTAATAAACCCTATTAAGGATAAAATAAAAGCTGAAAATGTCATTGCCGAAACTGCTCTTGAAGAAACAGCCAATATGTTTATCGATATGTTTAAGAATATGGATAATGCCTATATGCGTGAACGCGCTGCAGATATTCATGATGTAACAAAGCGAGTTATGGCTCATTTATTAGGGGTTACCTTCCCTGATCCTGCTTTAATTAACGAAGAGGTAATTGTCATTGCGAACGATTTAACCCCTTCGGATACTGCACAATTAAATCGTGATTTTGTTAAGGGCTTTGCTACTGATATCGGTGGCCGCACCTCCCATTCAGCGATTATGGCTAGGTCATTAGAAATTCCTGCGGTTGTTGGTACGAAAGAAATAACAGCATCTGTTAAAAAAGATGATACGATCATTGTTGACGGAAATGCAGGAATAGTTATTATCAATCCGTCTGAAGAAGAAATAGCAGAATATCGAAAGAAACAAGAAGCGTTTGCCGAGATGAAGCAAGAATGGGCTAAGCTAAAAGACGAGCCTACATTTTCGGAAGATGGAGAACAAGTGGAACTAGCTGCCAACATTGGTACTCCAGATGATGTTGAAGGTGTGCTAGCTAATGGCGGTGAAGGCATTGGACTATATCGTACAGAATTTTTATATATGGGTAAAAGTCAGCTCCCAACAGAAGAAGAGCAGTTCACTGCTTACAAATCAGTACTAGAGCAAATGGAAGGAAAGCCTGTCGTTGTTCGTACATTGGATATTGGTGGAGATAAGGAATTAAACTATTTAGACCTTCCTGAGGAACTAAATCCATTCCTTGGCTTCCGAGCTATTCGCTTCTGCTTAGAAAATGAGAATGTCTTTCGTCCACAATTACGTGCACTTTTACGAGCAAGCGTTTACGGTAACTTAAAAATCATGTTCCCGATGATCGCAACATTGGAAGAATTCCGCAAGGCTAAGGCTATTTTAATGGACGAAAAAGAATCCTTACTAAAAGAAGGTTTCGAGGTTTCCAACGACATTGAGGTTGGTATCATGGTGGAGATTCCATCCACAGCTGTAATCGCTAAGCAATTTGCAAAGGAAGTTGACTTCTTCAGTATTGGAACAAACGATTTAATCCAATATACGATGGCTGCTGACCGAATGAATGAGCAGGTTTCCTACCTATATCAACCATATAACCCTGCAATTCTGAACCTAATCCATACTGTTATTGAAGCAGCACATAGTGAGGATAAATGGGTTGGAATGTGCGGTGAGATGGCAGGTGACTCCATTGCTATTCCAATTCTACTTGGTCTTGGTTTAGATGAATTCAGTATGAGTGCAACGTCGATCTTACCGGCTCGTACACAACTTCGTAAGCTATCTAAAGAAAAAATGGTAGCTTATAAAGATAAAATCCTTTCAATGGGTACTGCTGAAGAAGTTGTAGAATTTATTAAAGAGAAAACAGAATAGCTATACAAATAAAGAAGGTGATTTCTCCCTGAGGTCATCTTCTTTGTTTATAAGAAAGTATAAATGACTACTTCGTCATGACTCCCCTGTTTCAAGTTTAGATTGAACTGCTTGATAAACCCATTTGCAAACGCTTACTTATATTATAACATACTATTACTATTATAGGGAATATTTTCTTCTAGCTGAATCTTTCACCAGTCATAATGGACATGAAATCAATATAGAATTTTTGATAATCGAGATTAAAGGCAATACGATGGACTCTCCCACCTACCTCTTCACCATCTTGCATATCTTCTAAATTAACATATGGACGAATATCAGCAATACTTTGTCCCCTCACTATTCCTGTCTGTGCTTGAATGATATGAACAGGAAGATATTGATATGTCATCATATCAGGCTTTACAACGGCCATAAGTGTCAATACATCATGTAATGGGCTACCTTGAATCGATGGGTTGCGTTTTTTATAAAAATCATAATAATAATCCAGTAATACTTTCACAATACTAACGGAACCCATTCGATCAATATACTCAACCATTTGAGGTGTTGCTATCGCATATTTAGTGACATTAAGAGGAATAATGGTTACATTGTTTGCGTGAGCAAGTACTACTTGAGCAGCCACTGGGTCACCATGAAAATTAGCTTCAGAGACAGCTGTAATATTACCTGGTACCCAGAAAGCGCCACCCATAATGTAATATTCCTTTATGGTAGTCATTAATGATTTATATAAGATGAATAAGCTAGCTAAAGAAGTCAATCTTCCAATATTAACAATCACTAATTCATCTTTATACGTTTCAATTAAATCAATAATTTCACAGAAATTTTCGCTAATACCATTCTGCATATTTTTAGGGGGAATAATTGGTCCCAATCCATATTCCCCATGTATTTCCGGAACATATACTGGGGGTTCTCCAGTCATTGGAATATGTGCACCAGCAATTACTTTAATATCCTCTACCTCTTTTGTTGGAAAAAGACTGCGGATATATAAGATATTCGCAATTGCATTTTCTCTTGATACGTTTCCATAATCCGCCACAATGCCGATGACTTCTACATCATCGTTCAAATAAGCATAGATAAGCGCGATTGTATCATCAATACCTACATCACCAAATAACAACACTTTTTGAGACATAAAAACCCTCCATAAACATATGTCTTGTTAACATGATATTCCCATTCATACTCGTCCTATGTTCACTTGTCATTCTTAAGATGAAAGAACTGGGATGTATTAACATAAAGTTGTTCCTGTACATCAGGAAGAGGCATTTTTTTAATTGTCGCTATTTGTTTAATCGACTTATGGATCATTTTTGGATGGGTCAGTTGGTTGATAAACGGACCAGCAAACTGCCAAGGCCCATCCGTTTCCACCATCATATGAGTTATTGGGTATTTATTAACTAGCTGGTTAATTTCTCGTTCGTACATGACATCTGGTGTGATGGATATAAAATATCCATTCTGGCTCATTCGTTCCATTGTAGGTTTGTCACCCTTAAACCAATGAAACTGTGCATTGGTGATGGAATACTTTTCTAATAAATCACAGGCAATGGTAGCATCATCATAAACTGCATGAAGTACAATTGGCTTATTCCATTCTTTAGCTTTTCGTATAAATAATTCTAGTAATTCAATATATGGCTTTACCATTAAATTTGAATTTTCTTGTCGCTTGTAATAAGGTAGACCTACTTCACCTACCGCAATTGCTCTGTCTAGATTCGAGTCAATAAATTGTATTAAATCAGCTATATCATTATCGTTAGGTATTTCTTGTTCCGGATGAAATCCGAAAGCAGGTTTAACTGCGGAACATCTCTCCGCTAACCTTAAATTGGAAATTGACGATGCTAGGTTATTCGAAACAGAAATTAGTGAGCTAACATGATGCCGTTTCAAAGATTTAATAATTTCTGTTTGTTCCTCCTGTGTATACATATCTAAGTGAATGTGTGCATCAATAATGAAGCTATCCATTTGCAGCCCTCAATTCCTGATATATCCTTTTCTTATACTCTAGAAATGCTTCTGATAAAACTAACGCTTCCTCTCTTGGTCTTGAAAAAGGAATTGTGAATTCTTTTTTTATCGAAGCCGGACGAGCTGACAACACAATCACACGATCAGATAGAAATAATGCTTCTTCTATATTATGCGTTACGAAAAGGATTGATCGTTGATGCTCATTCCACATTGCTAATAACCACTTTTGCATGTCCAAACGGGTAAATTCATCCAATGCGGAAAATGGTTCATCTAAACAAATAACAGGCTGGGGACTTAAAATACTGCGTACAAAAGAAGCGCGCTGCTTCATTCCTCCAGATAATTCATGGGGATATGCATTTTCATATCCTTTTAAGCCAGCTCGTTCTAGCATTCGTTTTGCTTCTAATTCATCTTTTCTACCTGCAATTTCTGCCGCTAAGACAACATTTTGTAAAATCGAACGCCAAGGAAGTAAGGAATCTGATTGAGGCATATAGCTGATGAATCCCCGTTTGCCGATAATCTCTTTTCCATTTAATTTAATCGTACCGGAATTAGGTGAGGTAATCCCTCCAATCAGTCGAAATAACGTGCTCTTCCCACTTCCTGATGGTCCAACAATCGAAACAAACTCTCCGTTTCGCACCGTTAATGAAATACGATTAAGAATAGTAGTTTCCCCATATTTTTTTGTTAGATTTACAAGTTCTAAATTACTCACTGATCTTCCCTTCTTCCGGTTTCCATTTAATTACTCTTTTTTCAATTAATGAAATACAACCAAAAAACAATAAACTTAACAGCACTATAAATAAGATAGCAACAAAGACACGATCTGTTCGGAAAGACGAAGATGCCAAAGTCATATATACTCCAATTCCTTCACTTGCACCAAGCCATTCAGATATCACCGCTCCCATTACGCTATATGTCGCCGATATCTTTAAACCACTAAACAAAGAAGGTAATCCATATGGCCACTCTAGCTTACGAAAGATTTGCCCTTTACTGGCACCTGTCATTTGCATATAGTGTTTCAGTTCTCCACTTGTTTGTCTAAATCCATCTAAAGCTGCTATAGTTATTGGAAAAAAACAAACAAGTGTAATAACAATTAATTTCGGCAAGATTCCAAAACCAAACCAAATTACTAATAAGGGAGCTAAAATAATAATAGGTATATTCTGTGATATTATTAATAATGGATAAAAGGCTTCCCTAACTGTCGGAATGAGATGAAGACAAACAGCAACGAGCGTACCTACACTGCTGCCTATCATAAATCCGATAATCGATAGTTGGATAGTCGATTGTAGATGACTAGCATAATTTGGCCAGCCATTGACAGCTTCTTGCCATATTACACTTGGAGCAGGTAGTAGCCAAGCTGGGATCGAAAAAATACGACAAGCTATTTCCCAACTGATAAGGAAAAGGATGAGGACCAGAGCTGGTCGCCATCCCTTTTCTCGCAATCTTCTCATTAGCGATACTTCTCCGTTAATTGTTCCATGGAAGCTCCAGAAGGTTGATAAAGAACCTTCACCTGTGAAATAACATTTTCACAACCAATTTCAGTCATCCTTTTATTCATCTTCTCAATAATTCCAAATAGTTCTGCAAGATCACCTTGCATTGTAGTTTCTAGTGGACTTACCTGATACTTAACTCCGGAATGATCGATAATCTTAATCGCTTCATCCACATACGGAATAACATCTTCACCATTTTTCGTTTTCGGGATAATTTGAATACTAACTAGTGCATCTGCCATCATTTATTCCTCCTTTGTTTCTGGTAAAAACTCATTTGTAAATGCTTTTTCACTATCTAACGGTTTATCTAACAGCTCATTCTCATACATCCAATTGGCGTAATTCTCCCATACCTCTTGCTTTTGTTCCCCCCACTGGTCCGCATCATCTTGATACTTTGACGCTAACCAAGCTTGACTTGCTTTTACTAATTCTGCATCCAAATCAGGAACAGCGTTAATTAAGATATCAGCGGCTTCCTCTGGTTGCTCAATTGCTAGATTATAACCTTTAGATACTGCAGCTAAGAATTGCTTAACTGTTTCTGGATCATCTTTGATCATTTTTTCATTGGTAGCTAAAACCGGCGTGTAATAATCTAAATTTGACGAATAATCGGTTAAATACACCATATTAATTTCTTCATCACGGAGCTCTGCCTCTACACCAGTCCAACCATAATAAATCCACGCAAAATCAATATCTCTTTTCACCGCAGTAAAAAAGTCCGTATCGCCCATGTTGATAATATCAACTGATTCTACATTAGCATTTTCCTGCTGCATGAGTGAGGTTAGAACCGCTTTTTCTACTGGAGCTCCCCAGCCACCATATGTTTTATCTTCAAAATCTTTAGGTGTAGTAATCTGTTTATTCTTGGGTGAGGCAAAACCTGAGGTATTATGCTGTATAACAGCAGCAATGGAAACAATCGGTATATCTTGTACACGAGCTTCAGTAATCCCCTCCTGATAACTCACACCAAAATCTGCTTTACCAGATGCAATTAACTGATCTGCTCCCGCTTCACCAGGCATAATTATGTCCACATCAAGGCCTTGCTCTTCAAAATATCCCTTCTCTTTTGCAACATATAATCCTGTATGATTCGTATTTGGTGTCCAATCAAGTACAACAGAGATCTTTTTCTTTTCTGTTGAGTCATTGTTCTGCTGACTTTGTTCTTTCTCTTCTGTACCACATGCCGTTAATATAAGCAGTGTAATCCCTAAACTAAGCAGTAAAAGCTTCTTCAATGTTTTCCTCCTCTTGAATACCTTTCTCATTGTAAGGAACAGCGTATGTATCATCTTGTTTGACTGTAATTCCTTCGCTAAGAATAAAAGCGCAAACACCCGATTAGCAACGCAGCGACGATTCAACGGAGATAAAGGACTCACGGTGAGCTTGCGAGCCGATGATGATTTAGATTAGGGCGATTCATGATGAAGTAGCCTAGTTTCTGGGCGCTGGAGCTGGACGCAGCTCAACACGCAAATTTTATAATTTCTTAGACTATAAAAAATGCCCTAGATGGTTAATCACCATTAGGGCATATACAACTTAATATTTGATGTATCAAACATGTTCCCTACGCTGGTTTAAACCAGATCAGGTTCTAAGAGTCAGTACCTTACGGATACAATCTCAACCAGCAACACTGGTCCCCCTACAACTTTAGTATTCTATTATTAATTCCATAGTAACTATGACATAATTCGTCCATTTAATCAAGTTTAAGAAACTCAAAAAATATAGAAACTTCTATGAACATAGAAGCAACTTCTGCATAAAGTGACACTTTAATCAGTGGGGGTTTTATTTATCCCACATTGATTGTTAGCACCACAGACCTAAAATCCTTTGAACCGACCGGACATTTACCGGCAATCGATCCTCCACTTCCCCATAGTGGTTTTACTTTATTGCTTAAAGTGGATTATTACTGCCAGTTATATGTGTGGGATAAACCTATAAAAAACCTCTTAAAGTATAACCACCATACCTTAAGAGGTTTTCTTCCCTATTTATTTAGGTTATAGAACGCTGTCTTACCAGCATATTCACCCATGCCTGCTAGCTCATCTTCAATGCGAAGCAGTTGATTGTATTTAGCTACACGATCTGTTCGAGAAGGTGCACCTGTTTTGATCTGACCTGCATTAGTCGCTACAGCAATGTCAGCGATCGTTGCATCTTCTGTTTCTCCTGAACGGTGTGAGATAACCGCTGTATAGCCAGCGCGTTTTGCCATTTCGATTGCTTCGAACGTCTCTGTTAATGTACCGATTTGATTAACTTTTACTAAGATAGAGTTTCCAATACCTTGTTCAATACCTTTGGAAAGCTTATTAGTATTTGTTACAAATAAATCATCTCCGACAAGCTGTACTCGTCCACCAAGACGATCTGTTAATACTTTAAATCCATCCCAATCATTTTCATCTAGTCCATCTTCAATGGAGATAATTGGGTATTTGTTGATCATGTCTTCATACCAATCAACCATCTCTTCAGAAGTACGAACAACACCTTCACCTTTTAGATTATATTTACCATCTTCATATATTTCTGAAGCAGCAACATCCATTGCAAGCTTCACTTCTTCTCCTGGCTTGTAACCAGCAGCTTCAATTGCTTCCACAATTGTTTGTAAAGCTTCTTCATTAGAAGCAAGGTTTGGTGCAAATCCGCCTTCGTCACCAACAGCTGTGTTATACCCCTTTGATTTTAATACATTTTTCAATGAATGGAAAATTTCAGCACCCGTACGTAGTGCTTCTTGGAACGTTTCTGCTCCAACTGGCATAACCATAAACTCTTGAATATCTACGTTATTATCGGCATGCTCACCACCATTAAGAATATTCATCATTGGTGTTGGTAGGGTTTTTGCATTAAATCCACCGAGGTAGTTATATAACGGTACTTCAAGATAACTAGCAGCAGCATGTGCTACAGCCATGGATACACCAAGAATTGCGTTAGCACCAAGTTTGCCTTTATTTTCAGTTCCATCTAATTCGATCATTAACGCATCGATGATATTCTGACGAGTAACATCAATCCCAAGTAATTCAGGTGCAATTATTTCATTTACGTTTTGAACTGCTTTTAGAACACCTTTTCCAAGATAACGATCTTTATCACCATCACGTAATTCCACAGCCTCGTATTCACCGGTAGATGCACCGCTTGGCACAAGTGCAGAACCGAAGGCACCTGATTCTGTAAATACTTCCACTTCAACTGTCGGGTTACCGCGTGAGTCTAATACTTCACGTGCATATACATCAGTAATGTATGGCATAATTTTTCTCTCCTTTAATTTCCTTTTATTTAATTAATGATTCGCCAGTCATTTCTTCTGGTTTTTCAATACCTAGTAAATCCAATAAGGTTGGTGATAGATCAGCTAAAATCCCACCATCTCGTAATGTTATATTTTCTTCTGTCACAATTACCGGAACAGGATTTGTCGTATGAGCAGTCATTGGCTTACCTTCAAGCGTAACTACCTCATCAGAATTACCGTGATCAGCAGTAATAATGGCATTCCCGCCAAGCTCTTTAATTTTATCAACAATTTTCCCTAGACATTCATCAACTACTTCAATTGCTTTAATAGTCGGCTGTAATTTACCAGAATGTCCAACCATGTCCGGGTTAGCAAAGTTCAAGATAATTGCATTGTGTTCACCAGCATCAAGTTCTTTGAGCAACGCGTCCGTCACTCCATAAGCACTCATTTCTGGTTTTAAATCATATGTTGCAACCTTTGGCGAATCAATCAATACACGTTTTTCACCATCAAATTCTTTCTCACGACCACCACTCATAAAGAAAGTGACATGTGGATATTTTTCTGTCTCAGCAATACGTAATTGCTTCAAATTATGCTGAGATAATACTTCGCCAACTGTATTATCTAGGTTAACAGGTTCGTAAGCAACATAGCCATCGACTGTTTCACTAAAATTCGTTAACATTACAAAGTCCAAATTTTTTGGCACGTGCTCACCACGATCAAAATCACGAAAATCTTCATTTGCAAAGGTACGTGAAATCTGAATAGCGCGATCTGGACGGAAGTTATAAAAGATTATAGAATCTCCATCTTTAATTTTCCCAACTGCTTCACCGTTTTCATCTGTGATGACAGATGGAATAACAAACTCATCGTAAATTTCATTTGCATATGAATCGTCAACAACCTCTATTGGGTCTTGATATGCTGGTCCTTCTCCATATACCATTGCATCATACGCTTTTTTCACACGATCCCAACGTTTGTCACGATCCATGGAATAATAGCGGCCTGAAATGGTTGCAAATTGACCAACACCGTATTCCTTGATCTTATCCTGCGTTTGTTTAATATATTCTTTCGCTGTTTGCGGACCAACATCTCGTCCATCAAGAAATGCATGGATGTACACTTCTTTCAACTCATTATCTTTTGCTAGTTTTAATAAAGCAAATAAATGATTGATATGACTATGCACGCCTCCATCGGAAAGCAATCCAAAAACATGCAATGCTTTTTTGTTTTTCTTCGCATTTTCTATTGATTTTTTAAAGGCCTCTTTTTCAAAGAACTCGCCATTCTTAATGGACAAATTCACACGAGTTAAACTTTGATAAACGATGCGCCCAGCTCCAATATTTAAATGCCCGACCTCGGAGTTTCCCATTTGCCCTTCAGGTAGACCAACTGCCTCACCACATGCTGTTAATTGGTTGTGAGCATAGGTATTCCAATAACGATCAAAGTTAGGAGTATTGGCTTGCTTTACAGCATTTCCTTTTTCCTCATCACGAAGAGCGAAGCCATCCAAGATGATTAATGCTGCTAATTTATCCTGTTTCATTTTTTACCTGCCTCCACTAATTGTAAGAAGGATTCTGGTTGAAGGCTAGCACCACCAACTAATGCACCGTCAATATCGGATTGTGCTAGTAACTCCTCTATATTAGCTGGTTTTACACTTCCACCATATTGAATAACTACATGGTCTGCTGTTTCCTTTGAAGTAAGTTTTGCAATAACTTGTCTAATATATGCACATACTTCATTTGCTTCAGCACTTGTAGCTGTTTTACCTGTACCAATTGCCCAAATCGGTTCATAAGCTATGATCGTTTCAGCCACTTGTTGGTCTGATAGACCTTCTAAAGCTTTAATCACTTGGTTTTCGACATGATCCATTGTTTCATTTGCCTCACGCTGTTCTAGGGTTTCACCAACACAAACAATTGGAACTAAATGATGATTAAATGCAGCATGAACTTTTTTATTCACCGTTTCGTCCGTTTCATTATAATATTCTCGTCGCTCCGAATGTCCAAGTACAACATGCGTTATACCTAAATCCTCTAGCATAACTGGACTTACTTCACCGGTAAAAGCTCCACTTTCTTCATAGTGCATCGTTTGTGCAGCAACTTTAAGATTTGTATCTTTTGTTTTATCAACAAGAGATGCTAAAAATGGGAATGGCGCACAAACAATTGCCTCTACATTCTTATCTTCAGGTATTTTTGCTCCGACTTCATCAACAAATTGATTCGCTTCTGTTGAAACTTTGTTCATCTTCCAGTTTCCAGCAATTACTTTCTTGCGCATCTTCTCACCTCATTATGTTTTATTATTTATCACTTAATGCTTCGACACCAGGTAGCACTTTTCCTTCCATAAATTCAAGGGATGCACCACCACCAGTTGAAACATGATCCATTTTTTCACTAAGATCAAATTTTTCAACAGCAGCAGCAGAATCGCCACCGCCAATTACAGTATATCCTTCTGTCGTTGCTAATGCATTTGCAACTGCCTTTGTGCCATTGGCAAATGCTTCCATTTCAAACACACCCATTGGTCCATTCCAGATGATTAGTTTCGAATCAGCAACGATTTGTGCATATTTCTTACTTGTTGCCGGTCCAATATCTAACGCTTCCCAATCAGCAGGAATCTGATCAATTGCTACTTCTTTCGTATTAGCCGTTTCCGCAAAGTCATCTGCTACAATCACATCAACGGGAAGGACAAAATTAACACCTTTATCCTCTGCTTTTTTCATAAAATCCTTAGCGAGTTCGATCTTATCTTCCTCTAACAAAGAGTTACCAATTTCGTACCCTTGTGCTTTAATAAAGGTATAAGCTAAACCGCCGCCGATAATTAAATTATCTACTTTATCAAGTAAATTATCAATGACATTTATTTTATCTTTTACTTTAGCTCCACCAATTATTGCCGTAAATGGTCGTTCCGGATTATCCAATGCTTTCCCTAATACTTCAATTTCTTTTTCCATTAAGAAACCTGCAGCAGCAGGAAGCTTCTCAGCAATACCTGTTGTTGAAGCATGAGCGCGATGTGCAGCTCCAAATGCGTCATTAACATAGTAGTCAGCCATACTTGCAAATGCTTGTACAAGATTCTCATCATTCTTTTCTTCGCCAGCTTCAAAACGAACATTTTCAATTAAAACAATGTCTCCATCGCTAACTTGTGAAACAGCTTCGTTTACTTCATCTCCGTAAACAGCATCCGTCTTCACAATTTCTTTACCGATTAAATCACTTAATCGGTCTGCAACAGGATCTAAGCGTAGTTTCTCTACAACTTCACCTTTAGGACGTCCTAGATGACTGGCAAGTATTGTTATTGCTCCCTGTTTAGAAAGATATTCAATAGTTGGCAATGCTGCTCTGATTCTAGTATCATCAGTTACTTTACCATCTTTCATTGGAACGTTGAAATCAACTCGGCAAAATACTCTTTTTCCTTTTAGCTCAAGATCTGTTAATGATTTTTTGTTCATGTTCTTCTGCCTCCCTATTTTAGGAATATGTAGTTCTCATTACAATTTAGGGATTCCCTTATATGGGATCATTAGTCATGCAAATAAAAACATGGAAAACGGAGGAGGATTTGGTCCCTCCCCCGCTTATTTATCTTATAGTCCTTGTTTTTTCAGGAATGCAGCTAAGTCCACACAACGAGAAGAATAACCCATTTCATTATCATACCATGAAATTACTTTAACCATGTTATCTTCTAGTACCATTGTTGATAAACCATCTACAATAGAAGAATGAGTGTTACCAACAATATCCGATGATACAAGCGGTTCTTCGCTATATTCTAGAATTCCTTTTAACTCGCCTTCAGCAGCTTCTTTTAGTGCAGCATTTATGTCTTCTGCTGTAACATTTTGGTCAAGTTCAGCAACTAGATCAACCAATGAACCATCTGGAGTTGGTACTCGTACTGCACCACCATTTAGTTTACCATTCAGTTCAGGAAGTACTTTTCCAACTGCCTTAGCTGCACCAGTAGTAGTAGGAATAATGTTTTGAGCAGCCGCTCTTGCACGACGATAATCTTTATGCGGTAAATCAAGAATTTGTTGATCATTTGTGTAAGAATGGATTGTTGTCATTAGTCCACGCTTAATTCCAAATTTGTCGTGTAATACTTTTGCATATGGTGCTAAGCAGTTTGTTGTACAAGACGCATTAGAAATAATATTATGTTTAGCTGGGTCATACTGATCGTCATTTACACCCATTACCATTGTTAAATCTTCATTTTTACCAGGTGCAGAAATAATTACTTTTTTCGCTCCTGCATCGATATGTTTCTGAGCATCTTCACCATTTGTGAAGCGACCAGTAGATTCAATGACAACTTCTACACCAAGATCTCCCCAGCCTAAATCAGCAGGGTCGCGTTCTGATAATACTTTAATTTCTTTTCCACCTACTACAATGTTAGAGCCATTAACAGATACTTCTTCATCAAGATGTCCATGAATGGAATCATACTTTAAAAGATGTGCAAGCATGTTTGCATCTGTTAAGTCATTTACTGCAACTACTTCAACCTCATCATTCTTAAGAGATTGACGAAATACGTTACGTCCAATTCTACCAAAACCGTTAATTCCTACTTTTACTGTCATGTATATTCCTCCTAAAAAATTATTTACAATATTATATTTAAAGGGAAGTAGTTCCCCTTAAAATCTCTTCTGCCGCCGCTTCATCGGTAATTAGCAAATCACTTTTTCCTTGTTTAAAAAAGGATGCTATTGCTTGGGCCTTTGACTCTCCACCAGCGATGGTTATGACATAAGGGATTTTTTTTAGATCTTCTAATTGAATCCCTACTGTCCGCACTTTATGAACCACATCGCCCTCGCTATCAAAATAATAGCCAAAAGCTTCACTCATCGCTTGATTTTCCTTCAGTTTTTTCACAACAGTTTCAGAAGTTTTTCTGCGGTGCGCCATCGTCAGTGCGTCTCCTACACCGTGTAATGCAATCGTAGCACTCTTTATTTGTTCCAAGGTCTCATTTATCGATGGCTCCTGGATAATAGACTGATAAGCTGATTCACTCAGTGGATCTGGGACATATAGTAGTCGGTAATCACCGTTGGCTTTTCGGGCCATCTCAGCAGCAATTGTGTTTGCTTGATTTTCAACTTTTTCACCAATTCCTCCACGAGCAGGGACAAATAAGGTACCTTCTTTATTTAGTGGTGTCATCATACTCGCTACTGCTGCCATCGTTGTTCCACCTGTTACAGCTATGGTACTATCCTCACCAACGATCGTTTTCAAAAAGGCAATACAGGCTTTTCCTAATTCTTGTTTTACCCATCCATAAGCATCACTATTACCCGGGACAACAATAACATTACTTATAGATAATGTATCCTGTAATTGCTCTTCTAAAACGCGTAACCCCATGATTTCACCCATAAATGAAGCTAAGCTCTCCAGTACTACTTTTCCCTCTTCCGAGATATACATTCCTTTTGCAGTAACTTGAATTAAATCTTGATGCTGCAGTAAGTCAATTTCTCCTCGAACACTTCTCTCTGTCATGTTGGTGTTGTCAGCAAGCCCCCTTCTACCAATTGGCTGTAATAAGTCAATACTTCGCAGAATTGCATAGCGTTGCTGCATAATTTCTAGAACATCTGGTAATAATTTTTTCTGTAAGTCAATCAGCTCTCTCATCAAAGGACTCCTTTATATATGGACATAAAAAGTCCCGGATGGTTATATCGCGTCCCGGAAGCACCAAAAAAATAAATCCTTCCTACAATTTTTATTATAGCAAAGATGTAAAATTACACAACTAAAAAGTATATTTATCTAAAAAAGCTTTTACTACTTTCTGTATGACCGTTTTTTTGCTACTTCGTAAACCGCTTACCTATCTTATAATAGTTACTAGGTTTAACGATTCGATAGTGGCATGATAAACGATGTCATACCTTAGCTTCTAGAGCCTCACTTAATACTGCAAAATTAAGCTGAGCAGCATCAATAGAAATGTCATCTATAACCACACACGGAATAAGCAGTTGATATGTCTCCAACCACTTATCATTCGTGTAAATATCTCGCTCTTCCAGTTTAAATGGATAGTCCCTCTGTAAAACTTCCAGCATGAACTTAGCATCATCACATAGTGGACAAGAATCTTTCGTATACAAAATGATGTTCAGCATGCTATCTCTCCTTCCGTTTGAGTGATGCCGGAATATTTAATTGTTCTCGATATTTCATCACTGTTCTTCTTGCGATTTGCAAATTATAATCAAGTGCTAACTTATTTTTTATCTTCTCATCCGATAAAGGATTTATCTTATCTTCATTGCTAATTAGTTCAGCTATCATCTGCTTTACTGCTAAGGCAGATGCTTTTGAACCGTTTGCTTGTTTAATACCTGATTGCAAAAAGAAGTTTAGTGGCAGTACCCCATTCGTTGTTTGAACATATTTATTAGCTACCGTTCGACTTATTGTGGAAACATGCAGATCTAAATCACTTGCAATCTCTCTCAGAGTCAGAGGCCTAAGCATAGATGCTCCTTTTTCAAAATACATATGTTGCTTTTCAACAATCACCTGGATTACCCGCTCCAGCGTATCACTTCTATAGACAATAGCCTTTTTTAACGATTCTAGCTGATTTAATTTTTCTTTCACATAGTTAGCAGTTTGTTTTTCCTTAAAGGTACTATTTTGGTAATCCGTATTTATCGTAATTTTTGGAACGCTCCACGAATAAAATGATATCTTCCAGTTACCAGCCTCTTTAAAAATAGTAGCTTCTGGAATAATATAGTCAGCTTTTTTCGTTGTAAGAAGCTGACCTGGCTTAGGGTGGCAATTTTTAATATGATCAATGACTTCTTCAACGTACGAATGAGACACTCCATAGTGTTCTGATATTCGCTGAATATTATCATCTGCCAGCCATTCTATGTGTTCTTGTATGAGATCCTGCAAAAAGGCTGGTACGAACGACTGTGCTGCTAGTTGTAACTCAATACATTCAGATAATGATCTAGCACCTATACCAGCTGGTTCTAAGGATTGTATATGCTTTAAAGCTTCTTCTACTATTTCAATGGTAGTATTACACTTAGCTGCCCATATGTCCAATGATACATCTAAGTAACCGCTTTCATTTAATGAATCAATTCCAAACAAGACAACAGGTCTTATTTCCTCGGAAATAGAAAGCGTAAACAATTGCTGTTTTAATTGATCATATAAGGTCAACTCCGATGAATTGATTTCTCCAATAGAAACAGAGGTATCAGAAGAACGATACTGAACATGCTCATCATTATACCTAATTTCTTCAATGACTGGATTTTCTTTTTCTATTTCCCTTATATATTCCATCAGTTCCATACTAGACATTTGTAATACCTGAATGGATTGCATTAGGGACTGATTCATTTTCCATTGCAACACTTGCTCATTTACAAGTTGTAATTTCATGTCTATCCCCCCAATACTTCCCCTATCATTTATTTTGCCATAAATTTTTTATTACAGCTAGTTTATTAGCTAAAAAATAACGATAGGTTTTCTCCCTACTATCTACGCATGCTATAATAATGCTGAAGCTTCAATAATGCGATTCGTTTATCCATCGCTGTTAGTTAGTCCTACTACTGTCACTAAGATCTCGGCATATGCTCCGATTAGTTGACAGTAAAAACACAGTTGAAATGTATTTCACAAGTAAGGGAGTAATCAAGAATGATCGAAGTGTACACAGATGGTGCTGCAAATGGAGATCCTGGTCCAAGTGGTGCGGGGATATTTATAAAAAAAGGGAAAAATAATTATCATTATGCGTATCCATTAGGTATACTATCAAATCACGAAGCAGAGTTCTTTGCTGTAATTCAGGCACTTGAATTATGCAGAAAAGAATTCCCAGAGGAGATTCTTTCCTTTCGATCTGATTCTAAGCTAGTCGTCGATGTAATTGAGAAAGGATTCACTAAAAACCAAAAATTTTTGCCATTACTACAGAAAATACAAGAGGAAGCAGCACACTTTTCTTTCTTTTTTATCAAATGGATTCCCGAGAAACAAAACTTCCATGCTGATAAACTATCTAAAAAAGCCATTCATTTAAATAAAAGCTGACTCCGATGGAGAGCCAGCCATATTTACATTTCTATTCCCTATACCCGGTATTTGCTTTTACTTGAACTTCTGCATAACGGTTTAAATCTACTTCTTTAGAAAGCATAGTTCCAATATACCCGCCTAAAAAGCCTAATGGTACTGAAATCAATGCAGGATTGGTTAATGGGAAAATAGGTTCACCAACAAATATTGCTGCTCCTTCAATAGGTGAAAATACATTTGGACTAATCGAAACTAGAACAAGCGCTGATACGAGACCGAATAACATTGCCGTAATTGCTCCTGCTGTATTAAATCGTTTCCAATAAATTGTATAAAGGATCACAGGTAAATTGGCACTTGCCGCAACACAAAATGCTAACGATACAAGGAATGCAACATTCATTGTTTGTGCAAATAGGGCAAATATGATGGAGAATACGGAAACGCCTAAGGAAGCATAACGTGCTGCAAGCATCTGCTGCTTATCCGTTGCTTTTCCTTTTTTTATAATTTGTCCATAAATATCATGAGCAAAAGCGGAAGCTCCAGACAAAACAAGGCCAGCGACAACAGCAAGTATGGTTGCAAACGCTACCGCTGAAACGAATGACATTAGAAAATTCCCACCAAGTGCTTCTGCTAATAATGGAGCAGCCATATTACCAGCAGGATTTGCCGCAGTAATTAGCTCTTCCCCAACAAATGCTGCTGCTCCAAATCCTAGAAAGATAGTTAATACATAAAATATACCAACGACCCATGTTGCTGTTACGACAGAACTTCTTGCTGTTTTGGCATTTCTTACTGTAAAGAACCGCATTAGAATATGTGGCAGCCCTGCAGTACCGAGAACTAAAGCTAACATTAATGATATTGTATCTAGTGGTACGTTATACTTCAATCCTGGGTTTAAGTAATCTGCTCCATGACTAGTTACCGTTTTCATCTCGCTAAACATGCCTAGAATATTAAAATTAAACTTCGCCAATACCATAAATGCAATAATCACTGTACCAATCATTAATAATACTGCCTTAATAATTTGCACCCAGCTCGTTGCCGTCATGCCTCCAAATAAGACATATATTGTCATCATTACTCCAACTATTAGCACTGCAATCCAATAATCTATATCAAATAATAGCTGAATTAAAGCTCCTGCACCAACAAGCTGGGCAATCATATAAAATATGACAATAGTAATCGTGCTAAGCGCGGCAATTCCTCTTACTTTTTTAGCATCAAATCTTGCATTAATCATGTCTGCCAAAGTATATTTCCCTAAGTTCCTAAGAGGCTCTGCTACTAAGAACATTACAACTAAATATGCTATTAAAAATCCAATACTATAAAAGAAGCCATCAAATCCGTAAAGCGCGATTGCTCCCGCTATGCCTAAAAAAGAAGCGGCTGATAGGTAATCACCTGCGATAGCAAGACCATTTTGCCACCCCTTTAATCCACCACCGGCAGTATAAAAATCTCCGGTTGTTTGCGTTTTTTTAGCTGCATAATAGGTAATTACCAAGGTAGCTATGACAATAATTAAGAAGAGTGTTACTACGGTAGCATTCATTCATGTCTACCCCCTAGCTGATTTTCAACGATTTCATCTGATTGGCGGTCAAAGCTTGCTGATTTTTTAACATAAACGGTACAAAAAACCCAAGTCATAATAAATTGGCAAAACGCAAAAATCCATGCCCAAGAGATATCGCCAATTACCGGCGTGTTTAAAATTGTAGAATACGAAGTTAAAATGGGTAACATAAAATAGAAAACTAAAAAGAAAACAGTAAGCGGTAGGATAAACTTTTTCCGTTTAGCAATTAAATTTTTAAATGCTTTGCTTTCAGATACTGCAATGAAATCTGGCTTACCTTTCGAAAATTCTTCTTTTTTGAAATCGCTTTCAACACTCATGCTCATTCCTCCCTCAATTTTTCATTATTTATAAAGTGAAACTTCCATCCGTGGGGGAGTGTGTTTATCTCCCACGGATGGTTAGGTGAACCAATCGGACATTTACTGGCAGTCGACCACACACTTATCCATATTCATTTCACTTTATCGCTTGAAGTGGGGGGCTTACTGCCAGTTATATGCGGGATAAAGTGAAACTTCCATCCGTGGGGGAGTTTGTTTATCCCCACGGATGGTTAGGTGAACCAATCGGACATTTACTGGCAGTCGACCACACACTTATCCATATTCATTTCACTTTATCGCTTGAAGTGGGGGCTTACTGCCAGTTATATGCGGGATAAAACATAACCCTATTTTTCAATACTCAAATAGTATACTAACTTTAATAAATATTCAATCTATTTTAAAAATTTATTATAAATTAGGCTAAAAGTAATAGGTTAATTTTGATTAAATATCTGGATATTTAGGTAATTTCACACCACTTTCCTTCACACGGATTATAAAAAGAGAATATAAACAACGAATTTGATGCAAAAATAATAATAAGTTAATTTAGAATATTCGATATTTTTATAGAAATGAGCGCTTTTGAAATAGAAACATTTACATTGTTTTATTCTATTTGTATTCGAGTCAGTAGTAGTAAAAACAAAAAAGCCCCAATCGTCTGAAGTAGATAGATACAGACGAACTTGGACTTTCTCCAATAATTGCTATAACTTATTCCCTTATCTTATTTTCCATCTGGCCAATAGCTTCAATTTCTACTTTTACTACATCACCATCATGTAAAAATTGTGCTGGTTCCCTAGCAAACCCAACGCCATCCGGTGTACCTGTCATAATAATATCTCCTGGGTATAAGGTTATTAATCTCGAAATAAATTGTATTAAAAATGGAACATCAAAAATTAGCTGATTAGTGTTTGCAGATTGGCGTTCTTCCCCATTTACAAATGAACGAATTGATAGATTAGATGGATCTTTTAATTCTTCCGTTGTTACGATCCATGGTCCGATTGGTGTGCTACGATCTAATGTCTTACCTTGTAACCATTGGGGTGTTCGCTTCTGAAGATCTCGAGCTGTTGTATCATTAGCTATCGCATAACCCGCAACATAATTCAGTGCGTCATCCTTGAGAACTTTAGAAGCCTTTTTCCCAATTACAACTGCAAGTTCAACCTCATAATCAAGCTCGCTTGTAAAGGCAGGTTTTTCGATTACATCCTCTGGTCCAATTAAAGCATTATTATACTTTGCAAATATTACTGGATACTCGGGCATTTCACCTTTCATTTCCTCTACATGATTCGCGTAGTTTTTGCCTACACAGATGATCTTACTGGGTTTTTCAATAGGTGTTTTTAATCTGACATCATCTAGAGGGATTCTGTTTTCTCCTTCTTCTTTTTCAAGATTGTATTGAACTGCTTCATATGCTCGCTCAATTGCTGATGAACCGATTGCGAAAAAATGAGATGCATCACTAGGAAGATATTTTTCTAAATTCGCTATTATACCTTTCTTTTCATGTGAACTTAGCAATTGCCGATATGCATTCTGTACATCCAATACGTAGTTATCTAATACACAGCCAATTCGCGATTCTTCTTTTCCCTTTATGCAGTAATTGACTAATTTCATACCTACACCTCTTTCATTTAGTCAGTAGCAATAATTTTATCAATATTTATAATAAAAGCACAAGTACTCCTCCCATATCAACTCGCGCTTAGAGAACAGACAGAAAACTGAATGAGTCTTAAAAGCAGAAATAATCGTTCTTTTTCTTTATAATTATAATAAGAATAGATATAGGGAGGAGCGGTACATGTGCAATCTGTTATTGAGTTAGTCGATAGTGTAGAAATTATATCTGCCAAACCACAGTTTATAATTGCTAAGAAAGATCCTTCATTAGAAATCATCGGAATTGGAAGAAGTGCTGTGGTTTTTAAGATTAAATCCACCTCAATGGCCCTCAAAATATTTCCTCCTGTGTTTGAACATATTGCGTTAGAAGAGGCCAAAATATATGCTTTGTTGGAAGGGAACAATTTTTTCCCTTCTTTATATGAAGCTGGTAATAACTATCTATTAATCGATTATATTAGTGGATACACATTATATGACTGTTTACTGAAAGGAATTCCACTTACGGAATTGAATATTAAAAAGGTGGACGAAGCCTTACATTCCGTTAAACGATTAGGTTTAAATCCTTCTGATATTCACTTACGGAATATTATGCTAACGTCAGAGGGAACGATTAAATTAATTGACGTAGCCCGTTTTCGACAAACTACATATGACTCTCAATGGGATGACATTAAATTAGCCCTCTCCACCATGTATTTTAAAAAGTACACTCCTAAGAAGATACCTGCATGTATTTTAAATGGCATTGCTTTTTTATATAAAAAGAGAGTAGTACAAGCACCTCTAATTAAAATAAAGAAAGTAGAAAATAAGTAGAGCAAGTACAGTATTTCGAATAACCGTACTCGCTCTGTTTCTAGATTAATCCAATCGAAGCTAGGATAATAGCTATGATAACAGATATAACTGGTATAAGAACTGCCACTACGAAAATATCTTTATAGCTGTCTTTATGAGACATTCCAGTTATAGTTAACAATGTTAATACTGCACCATTATGCGGTAATGCATCGAGGCCACCTGATGAAAGTGACGCAATACGATGAAATGCCTCTGGTGATATTCCTGTATTCATGGCTATATCATAGTATTTTGAACCTAATGCCTCTAAGGCAATTCCCATTCCACCTGAAGCGGAACCTGTGGCTCCTGCTAATATATTTACTGCAACTGCTTCAGATATTAGTGGATTTCCTTTAATACCCATTAGTATTTGAGTAAGCTTTTCAAAACCAGGAACCACCTTTACCACCGTTCCAAAGCCTACTGCTGCACTTGTATTAATAATAGCTGTAACCGATCCGACCGCTCCACTATTGATAGCTTTTATGAAATACTTCGTTTTATGAACATTAAGCAATAGTATTAAGATAATGCCGGATATCAACGCGATGACGATATCCCATTTCAATAAATTCAAGGTAAGCAATACCGTTAATAATGGAAGTAACGATAACAGGAAATTTGGTGTCGATTCCTCTCTATCTTCAACATTTTGTTCTGTCGGTTCTGAAAACGTTTCACCGTTAGCAGTTAATTTCTTTTCTCGCCAGCTCAGATAAAAATAACCACCACCGCCCATAACAATAGCTGCAATAATTCCCATTATTGGTGCAGCGACTGCACTTGTATGAAAGTATTCCATCGGAATTAAATTCTGTATCTGAGGCGTACCCGGCAGTGCAGTCATGGTAAAAGTAAAAGCTCCTAAAGCAACCGTCGCTGGGATTAACCTTCTACTAATATTCGCTTCCCGAAATAGCGTTAATGCTAATGGATATACAGCAAATACAACAACAAATAAGCTTACTCCACCATATGTTAGAACTGCCGACGATACTAATACCCCCAATATTGCTCGCTTCGTACCAATAATCTTTGTTAAAGCTACTGCAACAGATTTAGCCATTCCTGTATCTTCCATTAACTTCCCAAAGATAGCTCCTAACATAAATACCGGAAACCACTGCTTAGCAAAAGATACGAATCCCCCCATATATGTATCTTTATAGGCATCTAGCAAGTCGAGTCCTCCAGTTAGTGCCACAACCCCAGCAGCTATTGGAGCTACCCAAATAATAGACCAGCCTAAATAGGCAAGCACCATTAATACAATCAGCCCCAGTATGATTCCAATCATGAAAAATCCCCCCATATCATTTTGATATTAGATTACTTCAACGATCATGGCTATCCCTTGGCCACCACCAATACATAATGAAGCCATGCCATATGTTTGCCCTCTACGCTTCAACTCTTTAATAAGTGTATATAAAACCCTCGTACCACTCGCGCCAATTGGATGTCCTAAAGCAATTGCACCGCCGTTAACATTTACTTTAGCACGATCCAATCCCATTTCCTTCTCTACAGCAAGATACTGTGATGCAAAAGCTTCATTCACTTCAATTAAATCGATATCTTGTAGACTCATGTTTGCATTATCTAAAGCCTTTTTCATCGCAGGTACTGGACCAATTCCCATGATAGATGGATCAACTCCAGCCACCCCCCATGACATAATCCTAGCAATTGGTTTAAGTTGCTGTTCGTTAATGAACTGCTCTCCAGCTAAAATGACTGCAGCAGCACCATCATTTATACCACTTGCATTCCCACCGGTAACAGTACCCTCATTTTTAAATGAAGTCTTTAACGTTGACAAACGTTCGATTGTTGTATCTTCTCGGATATGTTCATCTGATTCGATCCATAGGGAACCCTTCTTAGACTTCACTTCTACCCCTACAATTTCTTCACTAAATTTACCATCACGTCTAGCTTTACTCGCCCGTTGATGACTTTGATAGGCGTACTCATCTTGTTCACTTCGAGAAATGTGATATTTCTCCGCCAAATTTTCAGCCGTCACGCCCATACCAGCTCCAATGTACTCATCGGTCAATGCGGACCACAACATGTCATCCATCTTCGGCGTTCCTAATTTTGTACCAAACCTACTTCCTCTTAGTGCATGAGGGGCTAAGCTCATATTTTCCACGCCACCAGCTAATGCCACCTGTCCTTCTTTTAATTGAATAGACTGCGCCGCATTAATGACAGCCTGGAGACCAGATCCACATAGTCGATTCACCGTTAATGAAGGACTTTCAATAGGTACTCCCGTATCTAATGCAATATGCCTTGATAAGTAAGGGGCATTCTTTGCAGAATAAATCACATTTCCCATAACTGTAAAATCAATCTGTTTCGCATCAATCTGACTTCGCTGAATAGCTTCTTTACTAACAATTACGCCAAGTTCTGTAGGATCTACATCCTTCAACCCTCCCCCAAATGTACCAAATGGGGTCCGTGCTCCTTCTAAAATATATACATTCTCCATCTATTTTTCACTCCTTACCCATTATTGAGCTGTATAGCCGCCATCTATAATGATTGCCTGACCTGTTACACCTTTTGCTTTATCGCTAGCAAGAAAAACGGTATAGTCAGCAATTTCCTGGACAGATAATAATCGTTTCTGAGGAACCAATGGATAAATAACCTCCTCTAGTACTTTTTCTAGAGAAACATTACGATTTTTTGCTAAACCTTCCATTTGATTACGAACTAATGGTGTATCCACATAACCAGGACAAACTGCATTTACGGTGATTCCATCCGCTGCACCCTCTAAGGCAGCTACCTTTGTTAAACCAATCAACCCATGTTTAGAGCTATTATATGCAGCCTTTCCAGCAAAACCGATTACTCCGTTTATCGAAGACATGTTAATAATACGTCCACTACCCTGCTTTTTCATGATTGGGAAAGCATACTTTGTTGCAGTAAACGGAGCGACTAACATGACCTTTGTCATAAACTCGAATTTCTCCGTTGGGAATTCCTCAATGGAAGCCACATGCTGTAATCCAGCATTATTAATAAGTACATCTAGTTTTCCATAGTGATCTACTGTTTGATCGATAGCCTCTTTTAGTTGCTCCTCATTTGTAACATCACATTGAATTCCTAAACAGTTATAGCCTTTTTCTTGCCAATGATTTACTGATTGTTTAACTTTTTCTTCATTTATATCCGTAAAAACTACGAAAGCTTTATTTTTCAAAAATTCAACACCAATTTCATAGCCAATGCCACTTGCTGCACCAGTTATAAAAACAACCTTATTTTCGACCATCAATAGTTCCTCCTGTTCATTTTTGTTAAAATGCTGCTTCTACTAATTGGTTACTTACGCTAAGTTCAGCTCCAGTAGACGCAATTACTTTTTCAACTGTCCATCCCCTAGCAATTTCTTGAAGAATCAGACCACTGCTCGTTACATCAATTACTGCTCGATCCGTAATGATTCGATCAACGACCTGTTTTCCAGTTAACGGTAATTGACACGCTTTTACTATTTTGGGGTGTCCGTCCTTCGTTACATGGTCCATAATGATAACTATTTTTTTGGCACCATGTACAATATCCATTGCTCCCCCCATTCCTTTAATCATTTTTCCTGGGATCATCCAATTTGCTAAATCGCCCGATTCAGAAACCTCCATCCCACCTAAAATTGCTAGATCCAGATGTTCACCACGTATCATAGCGAACGACTCCGCACTACTGAAATATGAAGCTCCTGTTATGGCGGTCACAGTCTCTTTTCCGGCATTAATTAAATCTGGATCAACCTCATTTGCATAAGGAGATCTGCCAATGCCAAGCAGACCATTTTCCGATTGGAGAACAACCTTTTTGTCGGCTTGAATATAATTGGCAACCATTGTTGGCATACCAATTCCTAGATTAACATAGGAACCGCTTACAATTTCACGCTCAGCTCTTATTGCCATATTTTCTCTTACGTTTACTTTACTTACTTGCTTTAACACCATTATTTCCTCCCTTTTACTACGCTTCTTGTTTTATTGTTAACCGCTCTATTCGCTTTTCCTGTTTCCCTTGAATTAATCGATTCACATAAATACCAGGTGTATGAACAGAAGCCGGGCTTATCATTCCTGTTTCCACTATCTGTTCTACTTCCGCAATGGTAATACTTCCAGCAGCAGCCATCATTGGATTGAAATTTTGTGCCGTTTTCGCATATTGCAAATTACCATCTTTATCCCCTATTGCTGCTCGAATGAGACTATAATCAGCTTTTAGTGAGGTCTCAAGTAAATAATCCTTGCCAGCAAATTGACGTACTTCCTTCCCCTTAGCTATTGCTGTACCCACACCAGCTGGCGTATAGAAAGCTGGTATCCCGGCTCCACCTGCTCGAATTCTTTCAGCTAACGTCCCTTGAGGAACTAGTTCTACTTCTAATTCTCCTGTTAATACCTGACGTTCGAATTCCTTATTTTCACCTACATAGGATCCAATCATCTTATCAATTTGCTTATTTTTTAGTAATAAGCCTAAGCCCCAATCATCAATACCACAATTATTAGAAATTACGGTTAAATGTTTTACATTTGTTTCAACTAAAGCCAAAATAAGATTTTCTGGTATTCCTACTAAACCGAACCCCCCTACCATAATAGTTGCTCCATCTTCCATACTATTTATCGCTTCTAAAAATGATTGATATATTTTTTTCATTCTCTGCACTCCTTTCACAATTATTATGCAAATAACATGCCAACCCTTACGAATTTTTCGATAAGTTTCTCCTTAACCCGCCAATCCTTTGTATAAATAGCATTCCATATTATCTTTTATTAGTAGAAACGGCATAAATAAATACCCCGATTCCATGTTTATGGAAAACGGGGTATTTATTATTAGTATTCATTTGCAAACCCTTACTTCTATTTACCATCTACACATGATTCCAAGTTTATGGAACACATTCCGAAATGCCGGAAGCTAGGAAAGCCCATACTTTCTAAGTTTTTCATAAAAACTTGATTTTTTAATTCCTAGGATCTGCATTGCCCTTTCTTTGTCTCCTTTGCTTTCTTTCATTGCATGTTGAATTGTTTTCTTTTCGGTTAGTTCTAGAATTTCTTTTAAATTCCCTGTCCGCTTCTCTATATTTGCGGGTGGATGCATACGATCTGGTAAATCAGCAACAGTTATTGTTTCATCGTTGGTTAGATGCACTGCAGATTCAATGACATTTTCTAATTCACGAATATTTCCGGGCCAACTATAATAGGTCAGCTGCGTCATTGCTGCTGGATCAATATCCATTACTCGTTTTCCTGTCCTTGCTCTTACTTTATGCAAAATAAACTTTGTAATTATTCGAATATCATCAGGCCTTTCACGTAGGGGTGGTATAAAAACTTGTACAACATTAATTCGGTAGAACAAATCCTCTCGAAACAATTGCTTTTTTATTAGCTGTTCCAATGGTTGATTTGTCGCAGCAATGATTCTTACGTCAACCTTTTTAGGAGCTTCTGATCCTATTGATTCTATTTCGCCTTCTTGAAGCACTCTTAAAATTTTTACTTGTGCGGATAATGGCATATCCCCTATTTCATCTAAAAATAACGTCCCCCCATCTGCTAATTGGAACTTTCCTAGTTTCCCCCCTCTTTTTGCTCCAGTAAAAGCTCCTTCTTTATAACCAAATAACTCTGATTCAATTAAATGTTCTGGAATCGCTGCACAATTTACTTTAACAAATGGTTTTGTATTCCTCTCACTTAGATGATGAATACTATGAGCAAATAGTTCCTTCCCTGTACCACTTTCGCCTCGAAGTAAAACAGATACATCACCAGGTGAAACCTTTTTTATTTTTTCCTTTAACTCACTCATCTGCTTGGAACTACCAGCTATATCATGAAGTGAATAGGTAATGCCATGCTGCTCCTTTAATTGATTCCGATAATGTTCAATTTCAAGTAATAAATCTTTAATATGACTGTTCATCAGCATCCATTCTTTCGTATCACGATACAGAACGGTTCCAACTGCACCGACTATCCTGCCTTCAGAACGAACCGGAATTCGATTAGCAATCATGTGATTACCACGAATATACTGTAAATCTGCTATTTCTTCCTTACCAGTTTGTACAACAATATGCATCCTTGTATTTTCTATAACATCCGCTACATGTTTACCGATAACTTCCTGCTTATCCAGCTCTAGAAAACGACAATAGCTATTATTCATATAAGTAACCAAGCCTTGATCATCCACTACTACAAAGCAATGATAGGCATTTTCGAAAACGGTTTCAAAAATTTCATCTTTATACTCAGACGTTAATGTTGCCATAACACATTCCTCATTTCCCTTTGACTATTGGTTTACGATTATTAGAAAGAAAAACGTAATTATTACCTCTTTATTGCAGTGATAGGCTTTATTCCGTATATAACTGACAGTAAATGTCCGGGTTAAGAGCCTTTAGGTCATACCGCGGTACGAACTATCATTGGAGATAAACTAACCCCCTATGATTGAATTTTCACTTTATTTAATCATTAGAACATGCAACGTAGAATTTTTGTAAAACTTTATATCTCGTGCGGGTGTTTTTTCGTTGTGGGTATTTCTTTCAGCCTAAAATTCCAACTGCTAAAAAATGTGTTCAGCAGTTGGAATGATAGTGTAGTCTCTCCATTAAATATTTCAACTCTTCAGCAGCGATTTGTCCTGGTGCAGAGGCATGCTTTCCTGAGCCAAAGGTTGCTGCAGAACCTACGAATTCGCCTGCTATTCTACTCAATATTCCTTTTTTTCCCATCGCAATAGTTATATATGGCTGCTTTGCAGTAGTTTTTATAGTTTCCGCAACAGTTAACAACCGGAGAACATCCGATATGCTATTAGGCATAACAGCAATCTTAACGATGTCTGCTCCAGCGTTTTCCATCGAAATCAAGCGATTAGTCATCTCTTCATTCGTCGGCGTACCTTCAAAATCATGATTAGACATAATTACTACAACTTGGTTCCTCTTTGCCTTTTCCACCAAACGTTTAATCTCAATGGTGCCTGTAAACAATTCAAGATCAATTAAATCAAGATATCCCGATTCGATTGCTGTGCTTAACAAATTTATATATACGGATGTATTCAAATTTTTCATTCCACCCTCTTTATAGGAACGAAATGTAAAGAGTAGTGGTATGCCATCCATTTCTTTATGTAATTCTGAGAGTACGTAAATGACCGCTTCGATACTTTCCGCCTCTTTTAAAGCATCAACACGCCATTCAATAATATCCGGGTTTTCTTTCTTTACCTCATTGAGTTCAGACTTTAACTCATGTAAATTAACACCCATTAAAGGGATAATCACCTTCGGAATACCTTTACCAATAAGGATATCCTTTACGGATACGATATTCATCATTTATCCTCTCCCTAGCAACTTATCTACTCATTATAATCGTTACAGCAATCATTGCCAATATGAGATTATTTCAATTAACGTGCATGTGTATACTATTTCGCTTATAATTAGGGAAACATTCCTGTGAAGAAAGAGGTTACTTATGAGCACGAACGAAACACCATTACGACAAAAAAGTATAGCATTAATTGGATTCATGGGTGTTGGAAAAACATCTATTGGTAAAGAAGTGGCAAAAATGCTTTACCGAGATTTTATTGATGCAGATAAAGAAATTGAAGCAGCGTTTCATATGCCTGCTTCTGAGATATTCCAGACTTATGGTGAAAAAGTCTTTAGACATAAAGAGAAAGAAATCTTACAAAAACTTTGCAAGCAAAAACTAAAAATTATTTCTCTAGGCGGTGGTGCCTTTCTTCAGGAGGAAATAAGAAATGTCTGTCTGGAAGAATGTATCGTATTTTATTTAGATTTATCGTGGGAGTCGTGGCAAGAAAGAATTAGCTTACTCATAGACAGTAGACCTGTTTTGCAAGGCAAAAGCTTAAAGGAAATTAAAGCACTATTTGAAGAACGGAAATCAATTTATCAAGATCACCATTCGGCTGTTGCAACTGATCAATTAATGATTGAGGATGCAGCGGCTTACATTGTTAAATCACTTAAAACAGCTTGGGACATTTATGAACCACAAAATAACTAACTGAAGGTTTGCATATTTGTGCTAATCGGGTATAATAAAAATAGATAATATGAATAAAATAAAAAAGCATTTGATCTAGACTTAGAAAAAACTTTAATAAAGACCGCTGGTGCTGGTACACCAACGGCCATGTACAATAGCCCTTCAAGGGGGCGGCTCACACAGTTTATAGAAAATAACTACCCACTATGCTTGCCAGGCTTATGGGTGGTTATTTTTTTTGTGACAGTAAAGCAACAACCAATGAACCAAACGAGATCATTAGCACAAGTGCTTCGAACACTGTCATAGGCATCACCCCCCTCTCCTGTTCATCAGTCAGGGAGTGAAACCGCCACCCATGAAAGCCTTATTGTACAATACCATTGTAACAAAAAATAATATCTAATCCTATTTTTGCTTGAAAATAGGGCAATATATTTATGTATAGAAAAAAACTTACTCTATGGCTTCATTTCATTCACTCCAGTTCGTTAAAACTTACATGGTGCGAAAGGTTCATTCTACCTGTTAATCTTCGTCGTCTTTTTTAGCATTCTCTTCTGCTTTAGCATCAGCTTCTAAATCTAGCCAGGACAGCATTTCACGAACAACTGCATTTATTTTTTCATCTATTGCCTCGTCACCATATTTCTGTTTTGCTAATTCTATATTTTTAATGACGTCTTGACCAAATTGTATGATCGGTGTGTCCGCTTCCAGATTATTAAACAAATCAATAAATTCATCAAGTGCTTTATCAAAGCGTTTGCTTTCCATATCATTTGCTTTCATGTTTATCACCCTTTTATAGGATACCCAAAACCTGCTTCTCCTATTTTAACTAAAACAAAAATGGGGTTAATAAAAAAACGAACGATTATTAGTTTAAATTAATGATCGTTCGTTTTTTAATGGTATAGGGAATGACAAAGATAAATATGGGTCGTGTTAAGAGCGACCAGAAACGAAACTACTTCGCGTATCGCCCTAAGCTAAGTAATCATCGGCTCACAAGCTCACCTTTGTTTCCTTTATCTCTGACTCGTTCCAGACGCTACGTTTCTAATCGGACGCTTGTGCTTTTGTTCTTAGAATAATTAATTTAGCACCTGAAATATGCGAGACTCCTTGAAAAAGAAGAATGCATTTTCTACGTGCGATGTATTGCTTCCGAAGCCTTGCTTATCCAGCGGGAACAGCACGAGTTCGAAGATCCACTTGGTAACATGTTTTCCTTTACCAAGTGAGCTGAGTGGCCATGCCCGCGGAAAGCACGTATAGTTTCATGGTGCAGCGATGGTACTCCTATTGATAACATGATTATTCATATTTTGAGTAAAGAAGTTGTGTTTTTTCCCTGCCACTTATAACTTAATTAATTAAGTTATTCGCCTGCAATACTTCTTTTTGCTTCTTTCCTTTTACTGTTACATAATTATTTTTAAACCATGCCCACACACTGGCACACACCGTAAAAATCATCGAAATAATTTCACCCCAAAGTTCGTGCGTACCAGGTATTGGGTTCAAATCTGCTGCAATGAGAAATTGGTTAATTAAAGCTAATACTAAGACAATCGTGCGAATAAGCGTACCTCTATCCATGTCTCTCACCCCCTGTACAATAAGATTAAAGAATCCACAAAACAAAAATAATGGAGCTCGTACTTATATATATGCGAAGAAGGTGTAAACATTAGCTAAAACCATTACTATTTTCATTCGTAAATTAAATTTACAGAAGTAAATCACTTATTCTATATATTACGACACTGATTAACAAATTCCTGCTCTTATTCGTAATTTAACAAGTAATGTAGATGTTTAAGCATTAATTTCCGACAAAGCGAATTTTTTCAATCAGTTGGGGGGTGGTTTATCACCTACGGATTGTTAGTACCAGAGGGATATGATCTAAAGTTCTTTGAACCAATCGGACAATTTACCGGCAGTCGCCCCCCTTATCCATATTGGGTTCACTTTATTACTGGTATTGGAGACTAACTGCCAATTATATGCGGGATAAACAAGAAGAGTATTAGAGAGATATATGTATGGAAAATAATTTGATGTGAAGGATGAATTGACAGATAATGTAACAACTATATTTTTAAATAAGAATTATAAATCCGAACGAAAGTTTTATGGTGAGTTACTCAAATTATCGTTTAACTATTACTACGTTGAGTAGCAAGTATAATTTTTATTGACGTACACTTTAGCAGTATTTATAATATAAATGAATTCTAGTGTAAACTAAACGAAGGAGGGTTGTTAAAAAATTATGGGTGGAATTATTATTATCCGTACTTTGAACTGGTAATTTAATACGTTCGAAGGCTCTGTTTTGCTACAGAGTAAGCGGGATAAATCTGCTCATTTTTAACAATCTTCATTACTATATTTTATTAATAAAATGAGAGGAAGGACTGATTATACAATCTCTCCTTTTTATTTATATGAGAAATTGCTTTAGCTCTTTAAATAAGAAGGCTCATTTTGTGCTGATTAGTTTTTTTACAATATCTCATTCTGCATAATGATGCATTCCGTTTACTGGAAGCTACAGACGCCTATGTCTGTGGCTTTTTTGCATTCAGAGCCGAATGCAAATATTTTAAGAAAGGACTGTTAAATCATGGCAAGAAGCAGGAAGAGATATCAGCATAAAAAATCGTCTACTGGAACTCCATCAAATTTCAGTGGGAAGCATTTCATTCACAATAAGCGTTTAATAAATGATATTGTAAATATTGCTCGTATTTCAAAAAGCGACCTTGTATTAGATTTAGGAGCTGGAAAAGGAGCAATTACTAGTATTTTAAGCTCCCGAGCAAGAAAGGTTCTCGCTATAGAATACGATTCAAACTTCATAAAGAAATTAAAACAACTTGAAATGAAAAACACTATAATCATAAAGCAAGACATATTACGTATTTCATTACCTCAAGAGCCATTTGTAGTTGTTTCGAATATTCCATATGCTATTACAACGCCGATTATGAAAATGTTTCTTAATAAACCTTCAAGCGGTTTTCAAAGTGGGGTTATTGTAATGGAAAATGGTGTAGCTAAAAGATTTACCTCAAATTTTGTGAAGGAATCATATGTGATCGCTTGGAAAATGTGGTTTGATATTCAGTATGTTAAAGGAATTTCTAGGAGAAATTTTTCCCCGCCACCAAAAGTTGATTCCGCTGTGATTAAAATAAATAGAAAGGCGAAACCGATTGTACCTATTAGCGATTATTTAATCTTCTGGGGACTAGCTGATTATGCACTTAAACATCCACAATATACTATCGAGATTGCATTAAAAGGTATATTTACACCACCGCAAATGAAGCATTTAAAAAGAAATCTTCAAATAAATAATGAAACTCCAGTTGCATCTTTAACGGAACTGCAATGGGGTTCCCTATTTGAAACAATGATAAAGTATGTTCCAAAATCCAGATGGCCAAAGATAAAAAAAGCGAAATTAAACCATTTTTAAAATCTACTTACAAAAGGTTGTGGAATGAGGATTCCTTTTTACTTCTCATTCCACCCATTAATCCGCATATTTCATATCTCAATAGGAGACAATTAACCATTAATTGACTGTTCGCCCTCTATACATAGCCTCTCACTATAACCGCAATTAGAATAGAAAATGGATTTATTCTCTCTTGCTAATGTTTTTTATCACCATTTTACTACGGGGAATACTTGGCATGCTAACCATACTAAAACTTAAATCTTGATCAGGAACATCATAGTTTATTCGATTTACTAGATAATCAAGGCTTACTTTCATTATCTCTATGGTCACCCACTCACCAGCACACCGATGCCCCATAAAATAATCTCCCCCACCTTGTGGAATAAAGTCAAATAAGCCACCATCCCATGTAGTAAACCGATCAGGGTTGAACACATCAGGGTTCTCCCAAATGTTTGGATCGTGATTGGTACCATAAAGATCTAGTAAGGTTAACGTACCTTCTTCAAATTTATACCCTTTCCAAATGAAATCGTTTTTTACCAGTCCGGCGACAAAAGGAAAAAATGGATAGAATCGCCGAACTTCTTGTATGAACTTCAGAGAATATTTCTCATCACTCCTTTCAAGCTTCTTCGTTTCGTTTGGATAATGATAAACTGTTAAAGCAATAAAATTGATGAATATAGCAATCGCTACAAGTGGCCGTAAGATATTAATCACTTCTACAGCAACTGTATCTGTATCAAGAGAATTCCCATATGGATCGTGATACCTAATAAATTTGTACAAAATACTATTTTCAGATACATTCACTTTTCCATCACGAATCTCTTCAACGAGTTTCCCTACCCACTTTTCTATACGATTTCTAGCATTCCTTCCTAGCCAATGGGTGGGGCCAATAGCTGCTACTGACTCGAACATTGCCCCTAAATCTTTCGTTACCCCTTTTACTTTATTTGCTGACACGGGTATACTTATCCATTCGCAGGCTGTTCTGCACATAATTTCCTTAACTTCTTCATAAAAAATAACCTTATCCATTTGCACCCATTTATCTACCGCTAACTTCCATTGTTTTCTTATAATTCCAGTCAATCTGTCCAGTTCATTGGAAGACATGATCGACATAAACATTTCCTTACGTTGTCTATGGGCTTGTCCATCTAAAGCCTGAACTCCATTCTTACCGAATAATGTTTGTACTGCCCGATTAGGAGCTGCATCTTTTCTTTTAAATTTCTCGTTGTCATAAAATATTTCTGCTGCTTCTTTACCTCCCATGCAAATCGCTTTTTTTCCAACTAGCCTTGTCTCGAAAATATCACAACTAAAAATTTGACGTCTATTTAAGATATACCTATATCCTTCTCTTATAAGACTTAAAGTATGATCTATTCCTTCTTCTCGAGGTATTTGACTTCTATTCGACATATGATCCAACTCCATTTTCGAGTAATGATCTTAATTTTTGTAGATTATCCCCGGTTTATTCGCAAAAATACAAGGACAATCGTTCGTGAAGGTATGACACAGCTTCTACTTATTAAGATTAAAGGTAACTACGCTTGCTTGAATACATGTGCAACTAAGACACACGCAGGAATTAAAAAGACAAGGCTTCCGCGGACTGCACTCGTCCGGCTGTAGTGAAAATCAACTGTATTCCACTATTAACATATAAATTATTCTATATTTAATAGGCTGGATGGTTAATGAAATTGACTTCATTTAAATCTTAATCTGTTTCTAACTGAAAAAATTGCAAAAAATATTGCAAACAAAAAACACGTATAAATCTTGATACTTCAAGATTTATACGTGTTTTATTACTTATTTTATTATCTTCTTCTACGATCATAATTACGCGCCCGGAGGGATTCGAACCCCCGACTCACGGTACCGGAAACCGTTGCTCTATCCCCTGAGCTACGGGCGCATGTACTATTCACTAATTAAGACACATAGAATATTATAACGTCATATTAGTAGTTACACAAGTATTTTTAGTTATCATAGGTTTATTTTTGACAATTATGGGAATGATGGAAGTGTATTTTCATTGGTTACGAGTTAAACTTTTTGTTTGACCTTTTTTGACCTATTAGTTATGATAAATATATCCGATCTAATGGATATTCGAATAGATAAGGGAGGATTTTACATGAATTTAATACCTACAGTTATTGAACAAACAAATCGTGGAGAGCGTGCCTACGATATTTACTCACGCTTACTAAAAGATCGTATCATTATGCTAGGGAGTGCCATCGATGATAATGTGGCAAATTCCATTGTAGCACAATTACTATTCCTTGAAGCAGAGGATCCAGGAAAAGATATCTCGTTATACATTAATTCACCAGGTGGATCTATCACTGCTGGTATGGCTATATATGATACCATGCAATTTATTAAATCTGACGTCTCCACAATCTGCACAGGGATGGCAGCATCTATGGGTGCATTCTTACTTGCAGCAGGTGAAAAAGGGAAACGCTTTGCATTACCAAACAGTGAAGTTATGATTCACCAACCGCTTGGAGGGACACAAGGCCAAGCTACAGACATTGAAATTCACGCACGTAGAATCATCCAAATGCGTGAAAAAATTAATGAAATTCTTTCAGAGCGTACTGGTCAACCAATAGATGTTATCGAGCGAGATACAGATCGCGATAATTTTATGTCAGCTCATAAATCTGTTGAGTATGGTCTGATTGATAAAATAATGGAACGTAAACCAGAATAGTTTTATTCAAAAAATCCCTTTCACAAAAAGAAAGGGATTTTTTATTACTTTTTGGCAACAAAGGAAGTAAGTTGTGACAATGCTGCTTCTTCATCTGCTCCTTCTGCGATCAACGTAATCTGTTCTCCAGTAGTTATCGCTAAGCTCATCAAGCCCATGATACTCTTTGCATTCACTTTTTTACCATTTTTCTCAAGAAATATATGAGATGTATATCGGTTAGCCTCCTGTACAAATTCTGCTGCAGGTCTCGCTTGTAAGCCAGTTGTCAGTTCCACCTTAATTGACCTCTCAACCAAATACCTCATCCTCCCCTTAGATGAAAACGCTATCAAATATTACATAAATAGAACGAAATATGGTGATTCAGTGGAATTTCCCACTGAATCACGAAGGGCTACATTAAACTACAAGATTTTAAATTATCCGTATTATATCATGAATGGTAATCAAATTAAACAATTACTGTAAAACTTCACCTTTTTTAATTTTTTCAGCAAAAGCATCGATTTTTTTCAAGCGATGGTTTACACCTGATTTTGATATTTTACCACTTGTAACTAATTCACCAAGCTCCTTTAGGGAGACATCCTGATGTTTTACACGTAAAACTGCGATTTCCCTGAGTTTTTCCGGTAACTGATCTAAACCAACTGTACGTTCAATTAGGTTAATGTTTTCTATTTGACGAAATGCTGCACCAATCGTTTTATTTAAATTAGCCGTTTCACAATTAACAAGTCGATTAACAGAGTTTCTCATATCACGCACAATTCGTACATCCTCAAACTTAAATAAAGCATTATGTGCACCGATAATGCTAAGAAATTCCGTAATCTTTTCTGCTTCTTTCATATATACGATATATCCATTTTTCCTTTCCAGCTTACGAGCATGTAAATCAAACGCATTAAGTAAATCACAAAGTGCATCATTATGCTCCTGATAAAAGTTAAATACTTCCAAATGATAGGAAGATGTCTCCGGATTATTAATGGAGCCACCTGCAAGAAACGCTCCACGTAAATAGGCACGCTTGCAACAAGATTTTTTTACGTATCTCTCGGATATATTCCTTGTAAAGGTATAGGGCTCTTGCAATATATTTAAATCCTTTAATAAAGAACGCACATCTTCCTTTAGCCGAACAATATAAACATTATTTTTCTTTAATTTCATTTTTTTGCGTACTAATAACTCTACAGGTAGAGCATATGTTGACTTAATTAATGTATAAATTCTTCTCGCAATAGCTGCGTTCTCCGTCTGTACGTCTAAGGTGTATTCTTGCTTGGATAGGGATATCGCTCCATTCATACGGATGAGTGCAGCCAATTCTGCATGCATACAGCAATCATCTATATCGATGGCTGTTAATTCCTTTTTTATCTCAGAAGCAAAAGACAATCATATCCCCCCTTTACTTGTATTCTTAGCTATCCATTATTTTTTAAAATAGAATATAATAATGATGCAACTTTATGATTATCATGTCGTAATGTAGATTGAGTTGGATCAATTATATCCCCTTCAATAATTCTTAAGCCCATTTCTAATAAACGATCTGTATCATAAATAACCGGGGCTGCATTTTCCTCCGCATACATATCACGAACCGTCTGCTCTATCGGTTCATTATGCACCACAATTGCATCAACACTCTTTTCACCAATATGATCTCGTATTGCCTGAACATGGTCTGCTGCTGTATAACCTGTTGTTTCTCCAGCCTGTGTCATAACGTTACAAACATAAACTACCTGACCTGTTGTATGACGGATAGCTTCATCAATTTGTGGCATAATGATTGTCGGCATTATACTTGTGTATAAGCTACCAGGAGCAATAACAATTAGATCTGCCTTTTTTAAGGCACGGACTGCATTTGGTAGTGGTTGAACAGGTTGTGGGCTTAAAAACACACGCTCAATTCTTTTCTTTGATAATGGAATATTTGATTCACCTGAAATAATAGTGCCATCCTCCATCTCCGCATGTAATGACATGTTATCATTGGAAATAGGGTAAATCTTCCCTTTGACATTTAAAACACGTGAGATCTCACGAATTCCCATATTAAAATTACCTGTAATTGATGTCATTGCAGCAAGTAGCAAATTTCCCATGGAATGGCCGGATAATCCATTACCAACACTAAAGCGATGCTGGAATAACTCGATGAGCATTGGTTCTGCATCTGATAGTGCAGCAATTACATTACGAATATCACCAGGAGCTGGAATTGCCATTTCATTTCGTAATCTACCTGTACTGCCGCCATCATCAGCTACCGTCACAAGTGCCGTTAATTGAATAGGCAGATCTTTTAAGCCACGTAGTAAAACTGGCATTCCTGTTCCGCCCCCAACAACTACAACACGCGGCAGGGTTTCTTCACTCATAATTAATATCCCTTTCTTTTATCGATGTCACGATGGCTGACATGAGTAATATATTGAGAAGATAGCTCTTTGGCAAAGTACTCTGAAAGTGCAACAGAGCGATGCTGTCCCCCCGTACATCCAATTGCAACTACTAATTGTGATTTACCTTCTTTTTTATATTGAGGGAGCATAAATTGTAAAAGATCTAATACTTTAGCATTAAATTTCTGTGTATCTGTCCATTTAAATACATAGGAAGCAACATCTGCATTAAGCCCCGTTAAGGGCTGTAAATTTGCGACATAGTGAGGATTAGGTAAAAAGCGGACGTCAAACACCAGATCTGCATCAATTGGCAGACCATATTTGAAGCCGAACGAGACCATATGAACAGAAAATACTTCTTGCCTTTCCTCTGAATATTTTTGAACAATCTTTTCTCGTAGATCCTTAGGCTTTAAGTTTGTCGTATCGATTATTCGCTGAGCTCTTCCTCTTAATTCATCAAGAATTTCTCTTTCCTGCCTAATACCATTTAGCGGAAGACCACCAACATCTAAGGGATGAGAACGCCTCGTTTCTTTATACCTACTTACTAATTTTTCGTCCTTTGCATCCAAAAATAAGATATGTTCTTCAAGCCAATCTTCTTTAGCCAATACGTCTAGTGCCTCAAATAACGTATCAAAAAACTCCCTAGCTCGTAAGTCCATAACAAGAGCTACTTTTTGTATGTTGTTCGTAGAATCCTTCATTAGCTCAATAAATTTCGGTAGTAATGTAGGAGGTAAGTTATCTACGCAATAGTATCCTAAGTCTTCAAAGCTTTGAACAGCTACTGTTTTCCCAGCTCCAGACATCCCTGTAATGATAACCAACTTTGTTTCTTGTTCTCCATTTCTCATTTTGTATCTCCCCTTTACCTAAATCCTACTGCTCTATAGGATCAATCCGAAAATTAATTAGTTCGTCTTTAGCTGTATATGAAAAGGCACCCGACACGACTTGCTCATTAGCAAGCAGATATTTATAAATCATTTGATCCCCTTCTGCCATCGGTAAATCTAAAACTTGATTTACGGGGACCCATTCTAATTCACCTTCTCGACAATATGCCGTAAGTTCACCACTGTACTTGCGGCATATAAACGTATACATCATCCATTCCTTTATAAGTGTTTGTCCTTCCATAATAGAAAATGTGAAAACACCTGCTAATTTTGGATTTTTGAGCACTAATGCTGTTTCTTCTCTATATTCTCGAATAACAGATTCCTGGATCGTTTCTCCTTGTTCCTTTTTTCCTCCAGGAATAGCATACCAGCCATGCCTTGGCTTTTTTAGTACTAATATATGGTTATTATCTATTACTATGCAATTCGTTACCTGTTGCATTACAAATCACCCCGTATGAAGAGGAACAACTAAATTCCATTTCTTTTATTATACTAGTTTACGAATTAAACTTCCATACGACTGATTTATGAGACTATATGTATACAATATAATGGGGATTTCGACAAAAAAAGAGCACAGGTTTTCACACCTGTGCCAAAAACTAATCTATCTATTAAAAGGGGGTCAATTAGTTACTTCTAATTATAACCCATGATTATTTCGAACATATTACAACAGGATTAAGAACCAATTACTATTGGTAAATTTTTCTTTATAAAGTAAAGCTTTATCCATGGTGAAATTTCGTCGTCCCCACCGATGTTTCGTCTCATACAATTGTTACTATGATCTATGCATACACTCCATCCATCGATATGATGAACACGATCAGTTCAACTTTTCCATTGAAAGAGAGCACAAAGGTAGGTTCTATTGTAATTCTCCAGTTAGACTTTTACCGGTGTGATCGCTCATTTATTCTCTATAGTACCCTCTTAATAGCTAGGAATTTGTGGTTTTTAGTTCTTCTTGTAGATCTTCCACATACTTAATCGCTGCTTCTGCTGCAATACTTCCATCTCCAGTAGCAGTCACAATTTGACGTAATGTCTTATCACGAATATCTCCTGCAGCAAAGATACCAGGAATCGTCGTTTCCATATTTTCGTTTGTTGGTATATAGCCTTCATCATTTGTAATTCCTAACGATTTAAATGGTTCACTTAAAGGGACCATTCCAATATATACAAACACTCCATCAATAGAATACTCGTATGTTTCTCCCGTTTTATTGTTTTTCAAAGTTGCACTTCCAACTTTTCCGCCATCTTCATTAATTTTTTCCACAACAGTGTCCCAAATGAAGTCAATCTTTTCATTATCAAAAGCGCGATCTTGTAGAATACGTTGGGCACGTAAAGCGTCACGACGATGCACAACTGTCACCTTATCAGCGAATCGTGTTAAATAAATTCCTTCTTCTACAGCCGAATCGCCTCCTCCAATAACAATCAAATTTTTCTCTTTAAAGAATGCACCATCACAAACCGCACAATAGGAAACACCACGACCACTCAATTCTTCTTCACCTGGAATTCCCAGCTTTTTGTATTGTGCTCCAGTAGTAATGATTAGTGCTCTCGTGTTGTATTCTTTATTTCCTGCTACGATTGTTTTATAGTCTCCATGATCGATAACTTCTTTAATATCACCATACGCATACTCTGCACCGAATTTTTTTGCATGCTCAAACATCTTATTAGAAAGATCCGGTCCTAAAATATGATCATAACCTGGATAATTTTCAACATCCTCGGTATTTGCCATTTGACCACCGGGAATTCCTCTCTCGATCATTAATGTCTCCAAATTAGCTCGAGAAGCATAGACCGCCGCAGTCATCCCAGCTGGACCAGCCCCTGCAATAATAACATCATACATATGATTTTCGGACATCGATATCGCCCCTTTTTCACTATAATAATTCAGCCATACTAAGCTTAATAAAATCAACGTGTTTCGTCTATTATTATGCTCAATTCCTACTACTTTGTTCCCAAGGCGCCTCCTCCTTGGTTAATTTGGGGTGTTTTTTTATGCCTTCTTGCCAAATAACAGTTGCTTTCTCTTGTTCACCAATATAATATGCAGACTTGGTATACCAACGGAAGTAAGAGGGATGTCCTTTTACTTTCGCTTTGACAAGTGACGAAAAACGAGGATACGCTGCTTCGTGCTCACCTGTTCTTGATAAAGTAACAGCGATTCGCAGTTTTTGTTGTTCATGAATTGGATATACATTTAGTAATGTCTGAATATGCAAATCATATTCTTCTTGTGCTCCAATTTGATAATAAAATAAAGCTAAATTTGTATGGCTATACAATGAATTAGGATCTTCCTTCAACATAGTTAATTCCATCTCAATAGCTTCTTCTGGATGTCCAGAGAAAAATAATGCCTGAGTATAATCATGTTTTGTCATTTTATGTTCCGGAAACAAAGTCATCATTTCTTCTAATACCGGAATAGCTTTATCCCATTCCATATTTTCCATATGATAGAATACGGTTTCTTGGTAAATAAGTAGTTCATCCTCATCTTCCAATTCCCAGTCATCGATATCTTCATCATCTTCAATATTGATCAGCTCTAATAACCTAAAGGCTTCTTCACTAAAATCACCCTCAGGTTCTTTTTCTAAATACAAATCAGCATATTTTTTGGCGTCGTTTAATAACCCTAAATGTGCATAATTATTTGCTAGTAAATAGTAGCAATCAACATATTCAGATGATTGTAATACGTTGGTTAACAATTGGTTTGCAGCATGATAAGAACCTATTTCAGTATATATAATTGATAGCTGACATTGGTACAATGCATCAGATGGTTTTTTCTCAACAGCCTTTTTTAACCATTTAACAGCTATATCAAATTTTCTTTTTTGAAATGCTTCTACACCTTTTGTGAAATAAAAATCACCTTCAGGAATAAAAGGGAGAACGTTGTTTTGTTTTCCATTTATATTATTTGTAACGTGTTGCATGTATATCCCCCTAGTTTGTTAACATACGAACAAAGTATACCATAATTACTAGGGGATTTATATAGCGTGATAAGAAAATAGCCCCACGACGTAAAAAGTAACGCACGATACTAAAAAACAGAGCATAGCTTTTTTGCAATGCTCCGCTTTATATTTATTACCTTATTCTGCTACAGGGTGAACAGCATCATATAGCAGCTGCTGTAGTTCCTCTGTAAACATTTCTTTTTGATCATCTGTCCAATTTAACGTTCGTGCCATGTAGTCAATCACTTTTTCCTGATGTGATTTTACCCACTCTATTTCAAAGAAGAGCGCACCTGTACGTCTAATAAAGAAGTCAACTGGTTTATAAGCAGCTTCATATTCCATCGCATAAAGTAATTGAGCGAAAACGACTGGATCAATTTCTGCTTGTTTCGCTTCCTCCTGCTTCGTTTGATATAACTCAAAAATAACATCAAAGTTAGCACCATACTTCTTAATTAAATAAATAGCAGTTGCTTCATCTAAGCCTTCTGCTACAGCTTCTGCGGTTTTTCTCTCTAAATACTTTTTGAAGCCTTTAGAACCGCCAACTTCTCCTCCTGCGATTGGTAAATGTACTGTATCTGATTTCGAATACATGATACCTTCTTCTTCTTGAAGCTGTTTTGTTACTGTATTAACAGCTTGTTCTGCCATTTTTCGATATCCAGTTAATTTACCTCCAGCCATGGATATTAAACCAGAATCAGAAACAAAAATTTCATCTTTCCGTGAAATCTCACTTGGATTATCTGTCCCCTCTTCTGCAATCAACGGACGTAAACCAGCCCAACTTGATTCGACATGATCCGCTGTAATGTTTAAGGAAGGGAACATATAATGAATCGCATCAATTAGATAGTCACGATCCTCGATTGTCATTTTGGGATTAGCGATGTCTCCTTTATAACTAGTATCCGTTGTCCCTACATAGGTGATGTTTTCTCTAGGAATAGCGAAAATCATCCGTCCATCAGGTGTATCAAAATAAATCGCTTGCTGTAAAGAGAAGACTTCTTTCGGGAACACCAAATGAATCCCTTTTGTTAAGTGTAATGCTTTGCCTTTTTTCGATCCATCTTTTTCTCTTAAATTATCGACCCACGGTCCACCTGCATTAATAATTTTTTTAGCAAAAATGCGATACTGTTCTCCACTGATCTGATCTTCTACGACAACACCTTTTACGCGGTTTTTATCATTGTAAATAAATTCAACCACTTTAGTATAGTTTGCCGCAAGTACTCCTTTTTGCACGGCTTTTTTTAATACTTCAATGGTAAGTCGCGCATCATCTGTTTTGTATTCAACATAATAACCCGCGCCTCTTAAATTTTCCTTCTTAACAAGAGGCTCCTTCTCTAGCGCTACTTCTGGGTTAAACATCTTCCGGCGTTCCCCTTTTTTAACTCCTGCTAGAAAGTCATAGACGCGTAATCCAATATTAGTAGTAAATGGACCAAATGTGCCACCTTTATGGAATGGTAGCATCATCCATTCAGGTGTGGTTACGTGTGGACCATTTTCATAAACGATGGCCCTTTCCTTTCCAACTTCTGCAACCATCTTTACTTCAAATTGTTTTAAGTAACGTAGTCCACCATGTACTAATTTCGTTGATCTACTGGAGGTTCCAGCTGCAAAGTCCTGCATTTCTACTAGCCCTGTTGTTAATCCTCTAGTTACAGCATCTAAAGCAATACCTGATCCTGTAATTCCACCACCAATAACTAGTAAATCTAACTCTGTATTTTCCATCTTTGTTAATCGCTGATTGCGTTCGTGACTAGAAAAATTACTCACTATTATTCACTCCCCGTTTCTAGTAATGTCTATACATATCAATACCCATATTTCTGGATAGTCATGTATACGCAGACGGAAAAAATTCCTAATACATAAAAAATAAAGCCGCAAAACAAACTAATGCAATTCTTACATTAGTTGCTTGCGGCTTCTCCAATTCTCCGTCCACACTATTAACTTACTTATAGTATAGCATAATTCATTTATTTCGTATAGTACTTTACTTAAAAGCTTGTGCTGCTTTTATTGCTTGTTTCCATCCCGTATATAATTTGGTTCTTTCTTCTTTTATGATTGTAGGATTAAAGGTTCGATTTACTTTCCATTGCTGAGCAATCTCTTCCTTGCTTTCCCAAAAGCCAACAGCAAGACCCGCTAAATAAGCAGCTCCCAATGCCGTCGTCTCATTAACCACTGGACGTTCTACAGCAACATCAAGCATATCGCTTTGAAATTGCATTAAAAAATTGTTTTGGACAACTCCACCATCAACTCGGAATTTTTTCACTTTCATACCAGCTTCCTGTTCCATAACATCGACAACATCTTTTGTTTGATACGCTAATGCTTCTAAAGTAGCTCGTACAAAGTGTTCTTTTGTAGCTCCTCTCGTTAAGCCAAATATAGAACCTTTGACATCACTATCCCAATATGGCGTTCCCAATCCAACAAATGCAGGGACTACGTATACACCTTCTGTAGAAGAAACAGCGTGAGCAAGTGATTCAGTATCTGACAAGTTTTCGATTAATTCTAAGCCATCTCGCAGCCATTGGATTGCTGATCCCGCAACAAAGATACTTCCTTCTAATGCATACTCTACCTTACCGTCGACTCCCCAAGCAAGTGTAGTAAGGAGACCATGTTTTGATTGCATTCCTTGTTCTCCTGTATTCATTAGCATAAAACATCCTGTACCATATGTGTTCTTTGCCATTCCTTTTTCAAAACAAGCCTGTCCGAACAAGGCCGCCTGCTGATCTCCTGCAATTCCAGCAATTGGAACCTCATGTCCAAAAAAGTGATAATCCACCGTAGTACCATACACCTCTGAAGACTGCCTTACCTCTGGCAGCATGGATTTCGGTACTCCTAAAATTTCTAATAATTCTTCATCCCATTTAAGATCATAAATATTATACATGAGGGTTCGAGATGCATTAGAATAGTCCGTAATATGGCGTTTCCCACCAGTTAATTTATAGACTAGCCATGTATCAATCGTACCAAATAAAAGATCTCCATTATTTGCTTTTTCTCTTGCACCATCGACATGATCTAATATCCATTTCACTTTTGTCCCTGCAAAATAAGGATCAATTAATAAACCTGTTTTTGCCCGAAAGACATCATTATAACCTTCATTTTTAAGCTGATCGCAAATATCCTTAGTTTGTCTAGATTGCCAAACAATCGCCTTATAAATAGGTTTGCCAGTGTTTTTATCCCATACAACTGTTGTTTCTCTTTGATTTGTTATACCTATACCAGCTAAATCAGATGGCTCTAAATCTGCCTTACGAAGTGCATCAGAGATACAAGCAAGTATAGAAGTCCATATTTCATTGGCATCATGCTCTACCCAGCCTGGTTTTGAAAAATATTGTTCAAATTCCTTTTGTCCCGTTGCAACAATCTCACCAGCATGATTAAAAATAATTGCACGTGAACTGGTTGTCCCCTGATCAAGTGCTAATATATATCTTTCCAATTTCTATTCCTCCCCAAAAAACCGTCATACGTTTATTTAGTAATTATTAAGCCTTTTTTAGTTCATTACCTAATGCAGTAATAAACAATAGTAAAACACCAGCAGTAAAAACCCAAAATACTATTGTAGCATGAGATTTAAAAATTGCCTCATAAAAAAGTCCACCATAAATACCACCAATTGCCGGGCCAGCTACCGGAATCCAAGCATAGCTCCAATTAGAGTATCCTTTCCCAGGAATTGGCAAAATCCAATGAGCCACTCTTGGGCCTAGATCTCTAGCTGGATTAATCGCATATCCTGTCGTTCCACCAAGAGACATACCAATAGCAATAATGAGCAACCCTACAATTAGTGGATTCAATCCTTCTGTAAATGTATTCGCACCAATAAACAATAAACCCATTACTAGTATAAACGTACCTATAATTTCACTAATTAAATTTGCTAGCGTATTAGGAATAGCAGGTCCGGTAGAAAACACACCTAGCTTTGTAGCTTGATCTTTCGTTTCTTTCCAATGTGGTAAATAATGAAAAAAAACGATAATCGCACCAATAAAGCCACCTAGCATTTGTGCTGAAATATATAACGGAACCTGCGCCCAAGGAAATTCACCAATTGCAGCAAAACCTAGTGTAACAGCTGGGTTAATATGGGCTCCAGTAATATTACCTACTGCGTAAACACCCATGGTAACGCCAAGACCCCAAGCTATGGAGACTAGAACCCAACCTGATCCTTCAGATAATGTGTGCTTCAGATTGACCCCAGCTACTACTCCCCCGCCGAAAATAATTAGAATCATGGTACCAATTAACTCTCCAAAAAATGCAGACATACTAAAATACCTCCATTAAATAAGTTGATATTTTGGTATTCCACAATTCCAGAAAGTTATTAATAGATTCTTTAAGCGTACATTTTCACAAAGATAAAAAACTAGGCACTCGTCAATCTACATTAACGATTACCTAGCCAATTTTAAACTATATCTATTATATCAGCGAACAACCATGAAATAAATTACATCATCTTCCAAAGATCTGTATTTGATGTTGAAACAGCAACAGCACCAGCTTGTAAAGCAGCTTTAACTTCTTCCTCGTTGGTAATTAATCCTCCAGCGATTACTGGCAATTCCGTTTTGGCATGGATCTGATGCACCATTGATGGAATAAGTCCAGGCAATACCTCGATACAATCTGGTTGTACTCGATTAATTACTTTTATATTTTGCTCTAGGGCTAAGCTATCTAATAAAAACACACGTTGGATTGCTAACAATTGATGCTTTTTCGCCATACTAATAACATTTGCTCGAGTTGATAAGATACCGTCTGGCTTAATTTCTCTTAACAAAAACTCCATACCATAATCATCCGACTTTAATCCTTGAATAAGATCGAAGTGTACCAATATATTTTTTTTTGCGCGCTTAGAATAGTCCACTAAACTTTTTATCTGCGCCAATCTAGTTTCTAGAATAACTATGGATTCATGAGGGGTATCCAAAGCCTTATCAAAATCTTTCATTTTTCGGATCGCAGGTAAAATACCAGTTGGTATGTTCAATTCAATCACCTACTCTAGCTTCAATTTTTCTTCCCTTTCTTTAACTTGATCTTTTGTATACTTCACTTGCATCGGGTTTCCACCAACAAAAGATCCAGCTGGTACATCCTTATGTACCAACGTGCCAGCAGAGACAATCGCATGATCACCAATCGTTACACCTGGTAATATCGTTGAATTCGCTCCAATCATTACTTCATCACCAATCGTTACCGTTCCAATACGATATTCCTTTATTAAATATTCATGTGCCAAAATGGTTGTATTATAGCCAATAACACTATTTTTTCCCACTTTAATTTTTTCTGGAAACATAATATCCGGCATTACCATCAAAGCGAATGCTGTATACTCTCCAACTTCCATCCGTAAAAGCTTGCGATACAACCAATTTTTCATTGGCAAAATAGGTGTATACCTTGCTATCTGAATCACAATAAAATTTTTCATTACCTTCCAAAAAGGTACTGTATTATAAATTTGCCATAATGCATTCATATTCTGCACAGGGTAACGCTTTGTTTTTCGCATTGGCTACACTCCAGTAATTTGCAGTAAATCACGTATATCATCTAGCATATATGTCGGTTTATATTCCAGTAAACGTTGTTTACCTTTAAAGGTCCAAGCAACACCTGCTGTTTGTAACCCAGCATTTTTCCCCGCTTCAATGTCATGATAATTATCACCAACCATCAATGTCCTCTTGGGATCGGCTTGCAATGCTTCCATTGCTTTTAACACAGGTTCTGCATGCGGTTTTGGATGCGTCACATCATCTATAGTAATAACTGTTTCAAAATAGTTATCCAGCCCTGTTAATGAAAGCCCCTTATTTACCCCTTTTCTCATCTTTGTTGTCACAATCGCCATTTCAATCCCATTCTCCTGTAGCTTTTTTACAGTATCAACTACATGCGGAAACGGTTTTACATAATTATCATGTTCTTTTAAATTATGCTCACGATAGGTTTCAACCATACTATCTGCTCGTCTTGCATCAATCTTGGTAAATGTATCAACCAACGGAGGTCCATTAAATTCTATAATTTCCTCACGCGAATATTCTAAATGATAAGCATTAAATGTATGAATAAATGACGCAATAATTAATTCATTTGTATCGATTAGTGTCCCATCTAAATCAAAAAGTATTGTACGAATGCTCATTAGTGGTTTCCTTCCTTCTTTTGTTCTTATCTATGCTGTTCCAAATGAATGAAATTGCCATTGTTAATAAAATTGCTGTAATGAGTCGAATAACTAGTAGTGGCCATACTGGGATTCCCAATGGGATAAATACGACCGTATCCTCAACTACTGCGTGACAGGAAACAAGAAAGATGAGTGCTAGAATCATATCTTTTTTTTCAACGCCATCCTCTTTCACAGCCTGAATCATCACACCAGCACCATATGCTAAACCTATTGTCAGCCCAGCTACCATGGTCATTGAGGTATTCTCTTTCATTCCAAGAACCCTTGTAAACGGAGCAAATTTAGTAGACAGATAATTCAACCATCCTTTTTCACGTAAAAATTGCATAACTATCATGAGTGGTATCACAATCATAGCTAGCTGAGCAATGGCCACAATAGCTGTTTGCAGACCATGTAGAATAATCTCTCCCCAACCTGTTAATTCAGGATTTGCCGAAGAAATGAATCCATATGCTGCTTGTTCCGCCCCGCCATTCCACAGGAAGTTAATGATAATCGCAGCGAAAAGCGCCAACCCTATTCTAATTCCTGAGATCAACCACCAATTAACACCTACCCTAGAGGCAACGGCAGATTCAATAAATAAATTATGGGAAAATGATAACATCATCGCCATAATAAATACTTCTTTAACCGTAAAATCAAATGAAACAATCGCTGCTATACCCGCATAAAGATTCAGCGCATTTCCTAAAACAAGTGGTACAGCAGCTTCCCCAGACAACCCTAACCATCCCATTAGAGGAGTAAGTTGCTTTATAATCCATGGTAAAACGGGCGTGAATTGTAAAATCGTAACGATTAACGTAACAGGAAAAATAACTTTTCCTAATGTCCATGATGTATTTAATCCCTGCTGCATTCCTCGAAGTAAAATCCCCTTCATTCCATATTCCCTCTTTCATATGAAACTTTAATTCCTTAAAATAGTATACATTTAGCTACGATTCTAACGCCTCTTTATAACTAGATGTTATTTTATTTCTTCTTCTTATTTTTTTTCTTTTGATACGTGTTTTTTACCACTTTCCCCTTATGTTCCACCTCATTATACCGGGTATTAATCGTTTTTCGGCGATAAATGATTAATAGTAACGCTACAACAATAATGACAATTGAGATAACCTGTGCCTGACGTAGTGATCCCAAGACATAAAGACTATCTGTCCGCATTCCTTCTATGAAATAGCGTCCAATCGAGTACGTAATGGCATAGCTTAAGAATAATTCTCCACGAATAGGGTTAAATTTACGCAATATAAGTAGAAATACAAACACAAGAATATTCCAGAACGACTCATATAAGAACGTCGGATGGTACATAACCCCATCTATACACATCTGGTTCATAATAAAATCAGGCAAGTATTGATGAAAGCTATTATATGTTGATTCTGCTATCTCTCCGCCATGTGCTTCCTGATTCATAAAGTTTCCCCAGCGGCCGATTGCTTGCCCTAGAATTATACTTGGTGCGGCAATATCTGCTAATTGCCAAAATGATACTTGTTTAACACGTGCATAGATAATCGCTGTTATAATAGAACCTATTAGAGCACCATGGATTGCGATACCACCTTCCCAAATAGCAAAGACATCACTCCATGGACCACCTGCATAACGATCCCATTCAAAAATAACGTAATATATTCGTGCAGAAATAATAGCAATAGGGATGGCAAATACCACTAAATCAACCATGATATCCTTTTTCATACCTAAGCGGTCAGCCTCTCGAGTAGCTAAAAATAAGCCTAGAAAGGCTCCTGCTGCTATAATCACGCCATACCAATATATCGGTAATGATCCTATATGTAAAAATACACGGTCAAGTGCTGGTGCATTACAACTCATCTTATTTTCCTCCTAGCTATTTTCTTGATCAATCATATTTGTTAACCGCTCCGAAAACTCTTCTGCCGCATTAACACCCATACGTTTTAAACGGAAGTTCATAGCCGCTACCTCAATAATGACAGCCAAATTTCTTCCAGGACGTACTGGTATGGTTGCCTTTGGTAATTCAACTTCCATTATCTTCATTTTATCTTCATCAAGACCTAAACGATCGTATTGTTTCTTTTGATCCCAAATTTCTAAATTAATGATTAATGAAATCTTTTTATAGCTTCTAACAGATCCCGCTCCAAATAATGTCATTACATTAATTATTCCAAGGCCTCTAATCTCTAGTAAGTGCTCTATTAAAGGTGGAGCGTTACCGATAAGACTGTCATAATCCTCTTGACGTATTTCGACACTATCATCGGCTACTAAGCGATGCCCTCTTTTCACTAGTTCTAGTGCTGTTTCACTTTTACCTACTCCACTTTGACCAGTAATCAGCACACCAACTCCATAAATATCTACCAACACCCCATGAATTGCAGTAAACGGGGCAAATTTCGCTTCTAAATAATTTGTTAGCCTACTAATCACTCGTGTCGTTTTTCGCGGTGAATGCAAGATAGGCACACCTGATTCATTAGCAGCATCGATCATCACTTGTGGTATGTCCATATTTCTTGTTACCACTATTCCTGGAGTAACATCTGTACAGAGTTGGCCAACTCGTTCGACTTTTTCTTGATCTGTTAAATCTAAGAAATACGCCATTTCCGTCCTGCCGATTAACTGTAGTCTTTCTTTTGGATAGTATTTAAAGTACCCTGTCATTTCTATTCCAGGTCGTGAGATATCACTTGTAGTAATCTCTCTATGTAGTCCGTCCTCACCTGCGACAAGGGTCAGATTGAAATTCTCTAATAAATCCTTCGTCCGAACGGTTGACATGTATTTATCCTCCTTATTGTTGCCATTCAAAACATAGACTCCATGTTATTTAGTTGGATACTTTCCTGCTAAAGAATATCTCAATAAACAATATGGACACGTATTCAACAAGATATCGGCTTTCCACGCGCCATAAAATCCTGTGAGACACCGTTCTCCTTATCTGCCTCTGTCTATCGCACTTAAAATTTATTCTAACAAGAAGATCAAAATTTTCAGCTGGCAAATCACTCGTAATTCGTTTTACGTGAGATAAGAATATTTATCTAAACGGCTTGGACATATATATTAAATTAAGTTTCGTTGAGAAATGCTCCTTACCTAATACATGAAATAATGTCGGATAACCTTTAGGCAAAAGTTTTCTTCATTGTAGCATATTCTTTATAAGATTTGCTATCGCCTAACTCCTATGGCAATCAGATTGAACACTACGAACAATTTTACACATGAAAAATCGCAGGCTATCTATCACCTGCGATCCTGTTATCTAATTGAGTCTTTTACTACACTATTCAAAAGTAAATTAATGATAGATAGTATGATAGCAGCTAAAACCGCTGTACCAAATCCGTCGATAACAAAAGAAGCATCCATTAATGCCTGTGTAATCATTAATGTTACAGCATTAATAATAAATAGAAATAATCCTAACGAGAGAATGGTTATCGGCAAAGTAAATAATATGAGTATCGGCTTAACAATTACGTTTAAAACAGCTAATATCAAACTTGCAAGCAATGCCGTACCAAATCCGTCCAAGTGAAAGGAATCAAATAATTGTGCGACAGCAATCAGGGCAACTGCATTTAAAATGATAGACACAATCCAGCGTAGCATAATTAATAGTTCTCCCTTTCAGTAGGAATAATTAAGGCAGCCGCTAAATATACAAACGCAAAACTAAATAGACTAAAAATCAAACATACAACAAATACAAGTCTTAGAATCGTTGCATCTATATTAAAATAATCAGATAGTCCACCAAAAACACCAGCTACCATACGTTTCGTATTGGAACGATATAGCTTTTTCATGGGATTACCTCCTTTTGATTATCATCGCATTCCATTCGCTATCCAATCATTCATCATACTGAAAACTGCCAAGTAAAAAATTCCTCTGTACCAAACCGTTCCTTCGCTTCTTGTAGTACTTCCTCACCAAGTTCCTTATAATTTTTCAGCGGACCAATAATGCCTCCAGCTTGAGAGTCATGACAAAGAATGGCATCCATTTTTTTCTCAAAATAGGCGGAAACATCATTAATAACATCTGGTTCTCCGAGTTCCTTTTTAAATCCACGTGCAAATGCCTGCGCCCATACAGTTGGTCGCTCATCCATCAGTTCAACAGCTTTAATTGCCGCTGCCCCAAGTGCGTTATGGTCTGGGTGAACAGCATAATTAGGATAATGTGTAATAACTAAACTTGGCTTTATCTCTTCTAATATGCCTTTTAAATGCTGTGCAATTTCCATTTGATCTTCAAATTCAATGGTCTTATCACGATAACCTAGCATTTTTAGGTCCATATCAAGAACCTTACATGCGTTTTTAAGCTCTTGCTTTCGAATTAATGGTAATGTCTCTCTATTTGCGAAAGTGGGTGATCCCATATTTCGGCCCATCTGCCCTAAGGTCCCACATAAATATGTTACAGGTATTCCTTGACTTCGAAAATGTGAAATTGATCCTGCAGCACCAAATGATTCATCATCTGGATGCGGTAATATAACAACAACATGTTTTTCCAAGTTGATCACCTATCCCCTTCTTTTGTCTTTTTAATTATTAAACGGTGTTTCACTAATCTGAAGCGCAACCATTAATCTACCTTCCCGATCATGACCAGCTAGTAATAATTTTGATCCTTCATGAATTACCCAGTCTGTTAATCCTTCTGCATAAATCCAGCCGATCTCGGTCTTTAAGCCGACTCGATACGCATTGCCATCACCAACGATCTTCGCTTGATTAAATGTAACCTGCGCATTCCGCACATAAGCCCCAACATTATATGCTTTATCATCAAAATGGCTAGCGTACGCTCCATTTGTAGTTTCCACATGTATGTAGACCTGTTTATTTGTAAAATCGTCTAAGCATTGTTGTACACTCTCTACTTCAATTGGTTTCATATCAGTTTCCTCCCAATCAACTTCTTCTTTTAGCTTATCGAAACAACCGCATGGCGTCAAAAAATTAAACCGACTCTAATGCTTCATTTCATATAAAAGCCCGAATTTTATCTCAAATCTTTCAGATAACATTCGGGTTACTTTTTTGAAGATAGGTAATTCCTTCATCGCTCTCAAAATGCTTCGCTTTCCAGGCACCGCCCATAGCCTCTCAGAAAGCACAAAGAGGCTTTCTGAGAGGTCTTCGGACCGTGCTGTTCCCGCAGGACAAGGATGACTTCGCCAACGATACATCGTATGCAGAAAAGCACTCTTCCTTTTACGCATATTGACCACGCTAAAGTCTGCTTCATTTTATTATTATAATGAATCGTTCATTCGTTAATATGCAATTAAGTTCTGCCACAGCCTCTTCCAACTATTTTGTAGCTACTTTTTCCTTTACTTCTATCGCATTGTCCATCCGCTTCATGTCACGTTCTAATACTGGCTTTAAGTATTTTCCAGTATAGGATGCTTCTGCTTCTGCGATTTGTTCTGGGGTACCTGTTGCAATGATCTGTCCACCGCGATCTCCACCCTCAGGTCCAAGATCAATGATATGATCAGCAGATTTAATAACGTCAAGGTTGTGTTCAATGATTAAAACACTATCACCATTATCGACAAGTCGTTGCAAAACACTTAATAAGCGATTAATATCATCAACATGCAAACCAGTTGTTGGTTCATCTAAAATATAAAACGATTTACCATTTGATCTACGATGCAATTCACTTGCTAACTTCACACGTTGAGCTTCCCCACCTGATAAGGTCGTTGCCGGTTGCCCAAGTCTTACATAGCCAAGCCCAACATCATAAATGGTTTGTAGCTTGCGTTTTATTTTAGGGATATTTGCAAAAAATTCTAAGGCCTCCTCGATTGTTAAACCAAGCACCTCTGAGATATTTTTTCCTTTATATTTTACTTCCAATGTTTCTCTGTTATAGCGACTACCTTTACATACTTCACATGGAACGTAAACATCCGGAAGAAAATGCATCTCAATCTTTATAATCCCATCTCCACGGCAAGCTTCACAGCGCCCACCCTTTACATTAAAACTAAACCTTCCTTTTTTATAGCCACGTACCTTTGCTTCATTCGTTTGAGCATATACATCACGGATATCATCAAACACACCTGTATACGTAGCAGGGTTGGATCGTGGTGTACGACCGATAGGTGATTGATCGATATCAATTACTTTATCTATATATTCCATTCCTTTTACTTTCTTATGCTTACCTGGTTTATGCTTTCCACTATACAGTTCTTTTGCTAGCGACTTATAGATAATTTCATTTACTAACGTACTTTTCCCAGATCCGGAAACTCCGGTCACAACCGTCATTAACCCGATTGGAATTTTCGTAGAAACTTTCTTCAAATTATTTTCCTCTGCCCCTACTACTTCGATAACACGCTTATCTTTCTTCCTTCTTTTTACTGGTAGCGGGATAAACTTATGACCCGCTAGATATTGACCTGTTAGTGATTGCTTATTTTTCATGACATTTTCCGGCCTATCGCTAGCAACAATTTGCCCTCCATGTTCACCTGCTCCTGGGCCAATATCAATAAGCCAATCCGCTGCTAGCATAGTATCTTCATCATGTTCAACAACGATGAGTGTATTATCTAAGTCACGCATCCGCTTTAAAGTATCAATTAAGCGGTCATTATCACGTTGGTGTAGACCTATCGAAGGTTCATCTAATACGTAGAGCACACCTGTTAGAGCTGAACCAATTTGTGTAGCTAGTCTAATACGCTGTGCTTCTCCTCCTGAAAGTGTTCCGGCAGAACGAGATAGTGTTAAATAATCAAGTCCAACATTATTTAAAAATTCTAATCGATTATCTATTTCTTTTAAAATCATGCTAGCAATCTGTTTTTCTTTTTCCGATAGATCTAATGTATCGAAAAATTTCTTTGCCTCCATAATAGAGAATTCTGTAACTTTACTGATATGCAACCCATTAACCAACACAGCTAATGCGCTTTCCTTTAACCGATAACCTTTACACTTCGGACATTTCTTCTGCGCCATATATTTTTCTAAAGTTTCACGTATATAGTCAGAGGATGTTTCTCGATAGCGCCTACTAACATTGTTTAATACGCCCTCGAAGACAATATGACTATCGCGCACACTGCCAAAATCATTTACATAGTGGAAATGAATCTTTTCCTTCCCGCTACCATAAAGAATTTTATCCATTTTATCTTTGGGGATATCGTTCACAGGCTTATCCATATCAATCTCAAAGTGTTCACAGACACTCTTTAAAAGCTGTGGATAATATTGTGAACTGATTGGCTCCCACGGCGCAATTGCGTGTTCGTTTAATGACTTTTCCCAGTCAGGAATAACTAAATCCATATCTACTTCCAATTTTGTCCCTAAGCCATCACAGGTAGAACAGGCTCCAAAAGGGCTATTGAAAGAAAATAATCTCGGCTCTAATTCATCGATGGAAAAACCACAAATAGGACATGCATGGTTTTCACTGAAGGTCAATTCTTTATCACCAATGATATCAACAATAAGCTTACCTTCCCCTAAAGAGAGGGCCGTTTCTATTGAATCACTTAAACGTCCTTCTATACCAGCTTTTACCACAACTCGATCAACAACTACTTCGATCGAATGCTTCTTGTTTTTTTCTAATTTAATCTCTTCCGTAACTTCACGCATTTCTTTGTCAACACGAATGCGAACATATCCTTCCTGCTTCAACCTTTCAAATACCTTAACGTGTTCACCCTTCCTTCCAGATACGACAGGTGCAAGTAGTTGCATTTTCGTCCGTTCTGGATATTCCATAATTCGATCTACCATTTGTTGGACCGTTTGTGAAGATATTTCAACGCCATGCTTAGGACAAGTAGGATGACCAATACGTGCATATAATAACCGTAAATAGTCATATATTTCTGTTACTGTACCAACTGTAGACCTCGGATTTTTACTTGTAGTTTTTTGATCAATGGATATAGCGGGTGACAATCCGTCAATTGCATCAACATCAGGCTTATCCATTTGTCCAAGAAATTGTCTTGCGTAGGCAGAAAGAGATTCTACATATCGTCGTTGACCTTCTGCATAGATCGTATCAAAAGCTAAAGAGGACTTACCAGAACCAGATAATCCTGTCAAAACAACCAATTTATTTTTGGGAATTTCTACATCCACATTTTTCAAATTATGTGCTCTGGCACCCTGAATTTTAATTGATTTACTTGGCATTAATTTCACCTTCCTGCTTTAAGTTCAAGTATAATATCACGAAGTTCAGCTGCTTTTTCGAAATCCAGTGCTTTCGCAGCGTCCTTCATTTCTTTTTCCATCTGCTCAATGACTTGCTCTTTATCCTCTGATGCTAACTTGCTAATACTTTTCGCTTTTCCATCATATTTAGGTTGGTCCTCTGCAACAACCGTGGCACGAATTACTTCTCGGACATCCTTCTTAATGGTCTTAGGTATAATATTATGCTCTTTATTATATGCCATCTGTTTTTCACGTCTGCGATTTGTTTCATCTATGGCAATTTGCATCGATTTCGTTATTTTATCGGCATACATAATAACCATGCCATTTTCATTACGTGCAGCCCGTCCCATCGTTTGAATTAATGATCGTTCCGAACGTAAGAACCCTTCCTTATCTGCATCTAAAATAGTGACTAAGGATACTTCCGGTATATCAAGACCCTCACGTAATAAGTTTATACCGACAAGAACATCATATTTCCCAACTCTTAAATCTCTAATTACTTCAATTCGTTCCAACGTTTTGATTTCCGAATGTAGATAAGCAACCTTGATTCCCAGTTCCTTCAAATAATCTGTAAGATCCTCCGACATTTTTTTCGTCAACGTTGTTACGAGGACACGCTCATTTTTACTTGTTCGTTTATTGATTTCTCCAATTAAATCATCAATCTGACCATCTATCGGTCGAACATCTACTTTTGGATCTAATAATCCAGTCGGCCTAATGATCTGTTCTGTCATATCAGGTGAATGTTCCTCTTCATAAGGTCCTGGGGTAGCAGATACATAGACCAACTGATTAGTAGCTTTCTCAAATTCTGTAAACTTTAATGGGCGGTTATCCAACGCTGAAGGTAAACGAAATCCATGATCAACCAGTACTTGTTTTCTGGCTTGGTCTCCGTTGTACATTCCTCTAATCTGCGGCAATGTAACATGTGATTCATCAACTACTACTAGAAAGTCATCGGGAAAGAAATCAAGCAACGTATACGGAGTTGCTCCGCTTTCTCGAAGCGTTAGATGTCTAGAATAATTCTCAATTCCAGAGCAAAATCCCATTTCATTCATCATTTCCAAATCATATCGAGTACGTTGCTCTAATCGCTGTGCTTCTAAGAGCTTATCCTGCTCTCGTAATTCCTCTAAACGTTCTGCTAACTCCTGTTCGATATTTTTGATCGCAAGCTTCATTTTTTCTTCTCTTGTTACGAAGTGAGAAGCCGGAAATATAGCAATATGCTCTCGATCACCGATAATTTCTCCAGTCAATGCATCAACTTCCCGAATCCGGTCAATTTCATCTCCAAAGAATTCAACACGAATACAGTGCTCTTCCTTCGATGCAGGTATGACCTCGACAGAATCGCCGCGCACTCGAAATGTACCACGCTGAAAATTTATATCATTCCTTGCATATTGAATGTCAACAAGTTCACGTAGCAGCTGATCACGATCTTTTTCCATTCCTACTCGAATGGAAAGCACCTGACTCTCATATTCTTCTGGAGAACCTAAACCATAAATACATGAAACACTAGCAACGATTAAAACATCATTTCGTTCAAAAAGAGCAGATGTCGCTGAGTGTCGAAGCTTATCAATTTCATCATTAATACTTGCATCTTTTTCAATAAATGTATCTGTAGAAGGAACATAAGCTTCTGGTTGATAATAATCATAATAGCTAACAAAATATTCAACTGCATTATTTGGAAAGAACTCTTTAAATTCACTATATAGTTGTCCAGCTAACGTTTTATTATGTGCAATTACTAATGTGGGACGATTAATTTCTTGTACTACATTTGACACAGTAAATGTTTTCCCCGTACCTGTCGCCCCCAATAATGTTTGATGACGTTGGCCAGCCTTCACTCTCTCAACAATCTCCTTAATTGCTTTAGGCTGATCACCACGTGGTTCGTACTTTGATACAAGATCAAACGTATTTTTCACTAGAACTTCCTCCGATCATCTATGACTACAATTATTTTATCACATTTGCTAGACATTTTAACACAAAAACGAACAAATATTCGACTTTTTTGTTTTTCCATTTGTTTCTAGCATACCCTTATTTGCCAATTTAGAACCAAGTTGGATAAGATTAAATCAATTGCCATCTTGCTGCTATGTTTTCGTAATAGAGATACTTCTTCCTCCTCATGGTAAAATTTTATAAATTCCAAGACTATTAAAAAAACTGAGCAAAATTCGCTCAGTCCTTATCACTACATGCTCAGATTTACGCTTCCTCTAGTAGCTATTATGGAATCACTCCG
>NZ_CANMAB010000011.1:0-62613 GCF_947495635.1 uncultured Virgibacillus sp.
CTTTATTAAAAAAACTTGAAAATCATCAAGGAACAACTCTATGCATTTTTAAAAACAGCAATTATGAAATTGATTCATATGATTAACTAATTGTTTAATTTGCTATTTGTTTTCCTTTCTCAGAAACCAACATATTATTAAGTACATAAAAATCCGATATTTTACTGTACTGTTTAACTTTCCCGTTTTCTATAAGAACTCCCATTGGAGTAGTATAGACATGATACGCTGTCGTTATATAAACTGATCTAATGTAAGTGATGGAAAGTGGTAATAACTTTTTAATTAGCGAATCATCTAAAGACTCATCATTATTTATCACAATTATGTTAAGATCGTAATTATCATTTATTAAGTCCACTTTACCTAAAATTGATTTGCAAATTGGACACTTAGAATTCACAAATAATATTAAAGTATTCTTATTATAGAATAACTGTTTTGCAATAACTTTTTTCCCATTATCATCCATCACTCTAAAGAGAGGAGATTCTTCACCTATATCCAATGTATTAAATTGAATCCCCTTTATACTTTGAATCTGTTTTAGAAAATTACTGTTATATTTTAACATGTAATAAAGAATACCTAGAACTGCTATAAGTAAGACGAGAATCACCGTTATCATAACATCCATGATCATATAAACTCCCCCTGTTATTCTTCAAAATATACTAACCTAGCACGTAACTTTCTAATCATTATATTATGTTCGATAAATACTTTAGCGACACCATATAATAATAGGATTGCTATAGAAACTAAAAAAGGAAGAACAATGTAGCTGTCCGAGTTAATGTTTAGAAAATCATTCATTTTCAACAAAGAAATACCTAAAATTATCAATACTATATTACGATATACAAGTAAGGTAGATAGTTTGTCGCTTTCAAGAACGCCACCACATCCACAAGAAATATAAATATTACCTCGAAACAAATTAATTAATATAGCTGTAGTATATACTATCAATATGAAAACTAATAACAGTATATTCAATAGACCTATTTCTTTTAATAAAAACATAAAACCTATGTAAGCATCAGTAGCCATAAAAATTGTACTTAAAGGTTTAATTAAACGATTTGGTATTATTCTATATTCTTCTACCTTTACTTTGAAAATTTTCCAATTTGTTATCTTATCAATAAAAGAAGCAATAAAAATAATCGAAATTAAATAACTACCTATAGAAATAAAAAAATCACCCAACCGAAACACCACCCCTCCTCTTTTTTAGTTGTTCAATTTGCTTATTGTAAAGCTCAAAGTATCTTCCCCTCTGTTTAACTAATCTTTCATGTGATCCTTGTTCAATTATTCTACCGTTTTCCATCAAAATTATCTCATCTGCGAGCATGGCCACATTGATACGATGGGTAATATAAACAACTCCTAAATCTCCGATTACTTCAAAAAGATTTTCAATTACAAATAGCTCACTTTCAGGGTCGAGTGCAGAAGTTGGTTCATCCAAAAAAAGAATATCCCCTTCTTTGAATAAAGCCCTTGCTATTGCTAATTTTTGCCACTGCCCGCCAGATAATTCTTGGCCACCATTGAATAGCCTTCCAAGTACACTGTTATATTTCAAAGGTAATTTTTCTACGTAAGTATGTAAACCTGTATATTTCATATATTTAGCGATTGCTTCCTTATTCTCTAACTTATCAAGATTAGTCATACCGATGTTTTCTTTCACTGTAAGGTCGTATTTATTAAAATCTTGAAAAAGCACACTAATTTTATCCCAATAGCTTTTTTTTATAATTTTTGATATATCATATTCAGTATTTATTTTTATCATATCATTTGTATCATATAGACCTGTCAAACACTTAACTAGAGTGGTTTTTCCCGCCCCATTACCTCCTATAATAGCAGTTTTCTTCCCTTTCTTAATACTAAGATTTAAATTGTCAAGGCTAGGCTCTAATTTATCTGGATAATAGAACGTTAAGTTGGTAGCTTCGATTGACTCCAATGAATTAATCGTCTCTTTTTCCTCAATGCATTTATTAATTGGCGGCAGGAAATTTATAAATTCTCTTACATGCAAAGTATACTCATAGAAATTTGATAAACTCCCTGTAAAACTGGGGACTATTCCTTGTAATCTTTGTATAGCTTGTAAAACAGCTGCTAATGCACCAATTGTTAATAATCCATTTACCATTAAATAGTATACATAGGTACCTGAACCAATAAATGAAATGAAAAGAAGTAAATTTGCAAGAAATAACCACTTTGTTTGTTTGATATCAAGTTTTATTTTTTCTTTTGCGTTTTTTATATAACTTGTTTGCCATTTTAAGATAAAAAAGTTCTCAAGATTATTTATTCTAATTTCTTTTAAGGATTCACGTCTTATTAATAAACTTTCAAAGTAATTTTCCTTACGTCCTCTCTCAACTAACCCTTTAGATAAATTAAATCTTTGTTTGCCATATTTAGTTTCAATAAAGATTAATGGAATAACCATTACAAATAAAAGAATTAAAAAATATTTGCTAATATTTATTAAATATATTAAGACAGATATGAGGGAAATCGTAGTTTGAATAATAGTTGTACTACTATCAACCACACTGATAATATTTTTTTGTCCAGTAAAAGCACGTAAAAAACTATTCTGAAATCGTGGATCTTCATAGTTAATATACGATATATCTTTAGCTGAATTAAAAAGTTTTCCTTTCATTTTCACTTCAAATTTATAGATTAAAATACTCCTTACTATATCTGTAAACTTGTTAAATGCAAAAGCAAAAAATACCGTCCCCGCTAGACCCGCTAGATATAACATAATTTCTATAGAAAATGCATTTTCCTTTACAGCAGCCAAAATACTATCAAATAAATTTTCAAAAAGCCATACACTAAGTAAAGGTAGAAATCCTAGAATAATTTTGGTAGTTAGAATTACCGTTAGACCTATTCTACTAACACCCCATACACTTTTATAACTGAAGGATAAAGATGAAATAATTTGTTTAGTTCGCAAAATATTACACTCCAATATTTTTTCAGAATAGGTTGACTCTTTTAAATAATAGTATAAAATGAAATGTAAGAATTGTAAATAAATTACTGTGTGGTGTGATAAATTGTATTTTAATTTTATAAACAGTCTTTTAATTTTAATATGCCTTGTTATGGTTATCTACCTACTGTATAGATTACTTACTTGGTGGTCTAAATATAAGAAATGGATTGATTCTGTAGAAAAAAGATTTGAGCAGCGAGAATTAAATATTAATTCTAGTGGGTTTGCCCAAGGCATTAAAATTCCTAATCTAATACTTAAGGACCCTTGGGATAATTCTTATATTGAACTACACAATTTGGTTCACAATGATAGTATTTTAGTTTTTTTGGATAAAAGTTGTCTTCAATGTAGTATTAACTTTGAAGAATTCTTCAACAGTAACCAAAAAGATAATTACTTTGTTATTTTTAAGGAACAAGATGTTGATAAAGCGAAAGAATTAGTAATGTTATACAATAATTCTTTTAGGGTCTACCTAGTAAATCAGTCACTATACAAAACTTTAAAACTCAAGTTTATGCCAGCTTTTGTAAAAATAAATCACAATTATATTGCAGAAAATGCTACTCCAGTTCCATATAAAGCAATTCACTTTTTATAACTATTATAGTAAGGGATACCTGAATCAAATCTTGACAATTAACAATTTTCCCCTTAAGAATCTCTTTTAATAGTTTGAACATTCAATAATTATATATAATATGTTTCTTAGTTTTTAGTAGTTTTAATAAAACTATTAATATAATTCCTCAATAGGAGGTGAAGATTATGCAATATGTACCATGTGGAGATGCTGCGTTTCGTAAGAGTAAAGATTATTGCTGTTATGACTATGATTGCTTTAGAATTTTCAAGAGAGATGCATTGTGCAGAGAAGTATATGATGGGCGTGATGGCACAGTATGCTCAGAATTTGTTGCAGAATGTCCCTGTTAACTTTTTAAATCCGTCTGACGAGCAAGCAAAAATAAGACTGCCGATAAAAAAGTCGGCAGTCTTATTTTTAGAGAAAGGAATGCTAAATAATGGTAAAAAGAATATGGATTTATATTATTGCAAGATGGCTTCTGAATTTATTTACAAAGAGAAAACAAGTTAAATACAAGATTAAAAAACACTTTTCTGGTTTAATAAAAAGCATAAACAATAATGATATCGATACATTTATGAGTTTCCAGAATTCTTTAAACTCTATTTTTTACGAGGAGCAACATAGATGGATGGAGGAAGTAGTAGCTCAAAAAAAGCAGTTCTTTATTTTTGAACCTTCGGTCCATAAAATTAAACTATGTAATAAGAAGCAGGGACTGCTATATTTTAATTTAAAAATTACTAGACCGTCTGGAAGGGTTAAAGATTATAGTGTAGTATACCGTATAGTAAAAGATAGTTCTCATAGTAAATGGATACTAGATGATTACCCTTTTTTAAATGTTAAAAGCCAGAATATAGACGTAAAATACTTTAAAGACGTTCATGACCAGGCTTTATTAGCAATAAATTATGGCAATAGAATTATAGATAATTACAATAAATTATTTAAATGGAATCCAAATCAGGTTAAAATTAAAATATTTAGCACTTTAGATCAAATCTCAACTTCCATACCCTGTTTTACAACGTACGGTTGGAGTGAAGAAAAAGAATCTATTAAAATTTTGGTACCCCATTATACGAAAGAAAAGACAAAAATTTTTTTACAAATGCTAACTCATGAACTATCACATAAAATGCTTTCAAATATCACTAATGATAATGCTTCACTGTGGCTACAAGAAGGACTAGCTGTTCTATTAGAAAAATCTTTTATATTTAAAGGTAATTCTATTAATTTTTCTGCGAGTAATTCGGAAAATTATGTAAAAAAAGTTCTAAAGGATGTTGGCTATACTCTCTTATCCTTATCAGAATTAAACAAACTTGACTATAGATCTGGTCATGAAATATATAACCAAGGTTTTCTATTAGTTTATTTCCTTTTCAGTAAATATGGGTTGCAAAAACTTGATAATATATTTAAAAATTTAAAGGAATTTAATTATATTAATAGTAGAACACAATGCAAATTAAAAAAATTGAATGCACGGACGAACATGGCTTTAGTACAAAACTTGGATAACTATGACGATCTACATAATCAATTAAAGACTTTCTACTTAAAATATACATAATATTAGTCTTAATCTTTGTTCTATAAACCTAAAAAGGCTGGACAAGAACCAGCCTATTATAATATCATTGGAGATTCATTTTATGCTATATTTTTAATCCTGCTCTACTTTACCAGTCATCTTTACCACAAGAATACCTGATTTTGCCCAAAATCTGTGAAAACCTTTCAATATCAAATTGTTAGTATCTTTAGGTACCTCATAAGTCAGTGACAACTTAACTTTTCCAGGTGATCCTAATCGTATTCTTCCCTTCCAATTTTCTGACTCTAAAACTTGATAATCTACTGGCTCATATTCGAAACCTTTGTCATCAACCAAGCGGTACGTTATATGCGGTTGATAATCAATAACCGTTGCTAAAGGTATTTTATCTCTAACTAATTCAGAGGATATAGTTATGAATTTTGTATCCTCACTTTTCTTTTCAATATCTGTTGGAGCCTCCTCCAATAATGTAAAAGTAAACCTTCTATCTCCATCTTGATAGGTTTTACCTAAATGAAAAACCTTTGTTGCACTTTTAACTATACTTTGCAAAGACTCTTTTTTAGATTTTTCTATAGTTGTATCTATTTCCGATTGGCTATGGTCAGATGAAAAAACTTCTTTAACTTCTCCCGAAGTTCCCTTCACATCTGAAGCTTTTGATTGCTTATTATTAGTTGATTCTTGTACATCAGGGATCGCTTGCGCCAACAAAGCAATAATACCTATAAATAGACAAATACCCATTGTGCTAAACACATACCGGAAATTTTTTTCAGTTTTCTTTGAATTGACAACACCACCAGTCAACCCTTCATAAGGCTGTATTTTTACTGCTTTTTTTGCTGGTAATGTTGCCCCTACTATGCCGGTAGTAATTGGAATAAAAATAGTAAGGAGAAAGAATGGTATTCTTTCAATTGGAAACTGATGATATATTCCCCATACCATTCCGAAGGCAAAAATTATTCCAAGCAACCCAGCAATTAATCCGCTTATTGCACCTTCAATTAGCACTAACAATCGAATTGTTCTGTTCTGCCATCCAACTGCTTTAAGAACCGCAAGTTCAGGTTGCCTTTCCGCTACATTTTGCCAAATAATTTCCGTGGTAGTTAAAATAGCGATTGCAATTGCAACGCCCATCGCTACATAATGCATCATCCCAACTTCTAATGCTACATACTCACCTAGCCATGTCGTAAACATAGTTCCACGTAAATGAAAAGTGACAAACAAGAAGAAGATTAACAGACTTGTTGGCAATGCGATAGATATTACTGATAAAATACTTCGTTTCCACTTTGTAAGCAGGTTCTTGAAACTCATACTAAGAATTGTTTTAGTTTTAAATAAATGTCTTTTATGAGTGGATACTTCTCCCGCTTTCATCGTTTCAAATGGAGGAACCTTTCTCACTAATAACCCAGGAATAATAGCCCCCGCTACATATATAGTAATACCCATTATGCCAATAAGAAATAAGCGAATAGCTGATGTTTGTATATCATGCATTACATATATCAGCCCAAGAATAAGCCAACTAATTATCGACACAAATAAACCAATTAGTGTTGCCTCAATAAAGAGTAATTTGCTTAATTGATTCGGTCTCCACCCAATGGAAAGCAAGACTGCAAACTCTTTTTTTCTTGCATACATCATAATAATATTTGATGAAAACACATATACAATTGCCACAATAATAACACTTGCAATAACACCCGACATCCCTACTTTAGATTCCTGAAAAATGGTTACAGATGATCCTAGTTTAATCCAAGGCTGTTCCACCCAACCGATACTCTTTTCATTTCCTACTTTTGGAATATGGGTGAGTGCTGGTTGTGGAGACGATCCTAAGGTAATATCAGTTAACAAACCTGTTTTATCTTCTATTCTTTTCGCAACTGCCTGTAGCTTTTGTTCACTTTCTTTATTTAATTCTTTTACACCCTTTATTTTCAGACGAATTGCAGATATGGGTTCATTTCCTAATATTTCGGCAGCAGATTGCAGTGTAGTAAGCATTAAAGGTGGCTTTGTTAAAAAACCGTATGGATTATTTAATGGTTTCATTTTTTTTGGAGGATTAATTGGTTTCCCATTATCATCTAACACCCATTGCGCTTTGGAAGGAAAGTAAGTTTCCATCGGTAGTTCTGTTAAAGGATCTTTGGATACATTTAATTTACTTGGATCAAATACCCCTTTAAAGTCTAATTGAATTCTCGGCCAAGAAGAACTTTCGTCACCAAACATAGATATTGGACGATAGGCATAATTAACAGCAAGTAATGAATCTTCTGGTACAATATACGGCTCTACTTCATAAGCAAATGGCCACCTTTCAACGTATGGGCTAGTTACTTCTCGGTAATTTACTGAAGAGGGTTTATACGGCATCCAGCTAGAATCTTTAGAATTAATATTGTCACTAATTTGCTTGACAACTTTTTGATGGGCTTCCTTAGTGGTATAGTTAAATTGATCAACTTCAGTCCCAGCAACTTTTTCTAAATAAGATTTCCCACCTTTTTCCTTAATTTTTTCCATTACAGAAGTAGGGTCATCTCCAAACTGTAGTTCGAGTTTTTCAATTGTATAATTAATTTTACCGTCTACATATTCTTGGTTACTTATAATGACCGGTATTTTATTTGTCTTAATTCCATCAATGACTTCTTCAGCTTTAACAGAATCTTTCTCATTAAGATACTCACTATCATTCACAATTGCATGATTAATACCTACTAGTTCTGCTTCTGCTTTCGGATCAATACCTGCAATTAATACATTCGTTCCATACGATAAATCCCCTAAAAATCTAGTAACACCATATTCACTTGTATCTTTTGGGACATCCCAATTTACCGTAAAATAAATGTTACTTTCATCTACTTCCTGTTTAACACCTGTATTAGTTGTTTCTTTTATTGTCATACGATAAATACCTGGTTCTGAATAGTTAACTTGATTAAGTTGAGTAGAATTTTGCATATATCCCATCATAGCAATAGGAGCTGCTACATCAATATCTGTCATTTTCTTAATTTCTTTGTATTGGTTGAGCGTTATACCACCAGAAAGTCCACTGAGATAATTTGGCTCTAATAAGTTTTGTTCTTCAGTCACACTACGAGAATCGGGCGGACGTACAACAATGTGGTATGATGATTTCCATCTCTGTTGTAGTTCATCCACTATTGTTGCGTTTGATGCTTGGGTAATACCCACTAAATAACTAAGACCAATACTTACGATAAGAGCGCCAATAATCAATAATAAGAAGCGTTCCTTGTTACGCCACCAGGAATTCCAAATGAACCTAAACATAAGACTCACTCCTAGTATCACTGATTAGCTTCCCATTTTTCATTCTAATAATGCGCTCTGCTCGTGATGCTAAATTCGGGTCGTGTGTTACAAAAATTACACCGCACCCTTTTTCTTGATTCAGAGTAATTAAACGATCAAAAATAATTTCACCAGTATAAGTATCTAGATTTCCAGTAGGTTCATCTGCTAGAATCCAATTTGGTTCATTAACTAAAGCACGAGCAATTGCCACACGCTGTTGCTGTCCACCGGAGAGCTGGGAGGGTAATGAATTAAATTTATCTTCCAAACCTATTTGAGATAGCAATCCTTCTGCACGCTCTTTTTTATCGTAGCTTATTTTGCGTGAAAATAATGGAGCCATAACATTTTCTATAGATGTAAGATAAGGTAATAGATGGAATTGTTGGAATATAAATCCAATATTTTTAAATCGAAAATCAGCAAGTTTTTTCTGACTTAATTTATTTATTGGATTGTTTCCATAATTTATTTTTCCTTTAGTCGGAAGGTCTAACGCACCTAACAGACTAAGTAAAGTTGACTTACCAGAGCCTGAAGGACCAACAATTGATACAAATTCTCCTTCTTTAAACTGTAAGTTAATATTATCTAAAGCAAATGTACTGATACCATCCCCTTGAAATACCTTGCTCACGTTTATACATTCTATCTCATGAGCCAAACCAATTCCCCCTTTATAGAATTTTCTTTATAATTAATTTATTCTAACTATAACATAAATAAAACAAATACATACCTTGTTTATAGCAGATAATGTAAATGAGTTCCCTAAAAAAATAACAACAACTTATATTAACTAGTAATTTCCCTTAACGTTTCAAAGTGTGTTCATTAGATCTGTGTAAACATTCTTTGTATTTATATTAAGAATGAGATGAAACAAGGGCCATATAGTTGAGCTTTACTTCTTTAGTATCATGAGTTTTCTATGTTTTGGTATGACCAAAGTCAACTTGGAATTATTCCCCCATAGGTGAATCAGGTATGGCTTCATATTTTCTTTATAAATTTAGTTCTTTCCTTGATTGGTGAGCATGTAAACAAAACACAAAATATTTCCCCTTCATTTACCATAAATTTTCTATAATATAAAACAAATATCGGTTTTACTTGAGGTACGGTTCACCGTGGTAAATAAGAGGAAAAAAATAAGCATTGATATTAACCTCCCAATGCTTATTTTCATATTTACAGGTAAGAAGCGTTGTTGGAGTAAAAAAACGCTTACTATCCTTATCTAGAATTTTTCACTAATCCCACTGTCTGTTATCTAATCTTTCTAAACGAAGTTCATGAAGCGTTTTTGTTTGTCCTTCTGGAATAATCCATTCATATACACTCATTGCACTCCAGCCTGTTACAACTTTTCCCCATTGATTATAAGACATTATATTCTCATTAAATGAAACCGTTTTTTCATCTACTACAGTTGCATCTAAATTATCTTGATTTTTAATAGATACTTTTTGATTTGGTGATAGTATCCCCCACTCAAATAGTTCCTTCATTCTAGGCAGATATCTTTTTTTACTTATTCGATTTGAATTATCCCTTTTGATTCGTTACTTTCCAAGAATGTATTCAAATTACGCTGAGCCTGTTCTACGGCAGTTAGTCCTTGTTGTGAGATCTCTCTTTTTTTCTCAATGTATGGTGCATAAATTTTATTTACCAGCGTTTCCACATTATTTATCTTTGCAAGAGTTGCTGCGTATCTGATCGCCTGAAACTCAAAAGGCTCTTTTCGAGATTTAATGTCATCCAGATCACGTTTTATTTCGATTAACACAAGATTTCCATTTTCATCAACAGCTATTAAATCTGTGCGTCCACTACTTATATTACGAACTTGTTGTCCGACTAATAATAAATTTTCATCATCTTCTACTAACAATTCTAGATTAGAAGCTAAAAATTCCTCTAATTGAGCTTCTCTTAAACCTAGATCTTTAAATGTAGTTTTCTCAACCTCAGAATTTGGAATATTCAACGTATTATTTTGTAATTCTAAAGGATAGAACATTCTAATCAGCCCTTTCACTATACTAACCAAATCGATGTAATTGTAGAATTACTTGTATCGTTCGTTACGTTATGTATACATTTCTCTAATTATTTTATTTGCCGGTTATATTATCGTCACGTTGATTAGACAATTTAAACGCGTTCTATGCGCTTAATTCTCTTTTCCATCCATACTAATTAAAATTATACTAGAATAATCTTACACTTGAAAACTTCTCTAACTCCTAGTAAACTATTCAAGTGTTCACTAAAAATAAATCGTACACTGTATAACCTCAAGAATATGGCTTGGGGGTCTCTACCAGGAACCATAAAATCCTGATTACAGAAAATGAGTCTATCATTTTTTGTAATCAGGATTTTTTTGTTTCCTAAGTAACTATCTATGAGAAAGGACGAAAAACAGAATATGAATAGAAAAGTTTTTATATTAGCATTATCCACTGTTGCGGTTGGACTTGTTGAACTGATCGTTGGTGGAATACTTCCTACGATTGCAGAGGATTTAAATACCTCTCTTAGCTCTGCTGGACAGTTTATTACCGTTTTCGCACTTATTTATGCAGTTTTTGGTCCAGTATTACTTGTTCTAACAAGTAAATTGGAGCGTAAAAAAGTATACCTTATTTCCTTAGGTATCTTTTTCATCAGTAATATCATGACGTATTTCAGCCCTGATTTTACATTTATGATGATTGCAAGGGTTTTAAGTGCGATGAGTACAGCACTGATTGTAGTACTATCGTTAACGATTGCTGCCAAGATTGTTACACCAGAACATCGAGCAAAGGCGCTTGGACTTATCTATATGGGGATTAGTTCATCCCTTGTCATGGGTGTGCCATTAGGAATACTCATTTCCGATAACTTCGGATGGCGTGTGATTTTCCTTGGCATTGCCATTTTATCTATTATTTCGTTTGTGCTTATTTCCATCTTCTTAGAACAAATTCCAGGTGGAAAAGTAGTTCCACTCAAACAACAGTTAAAAGCTGTTGCTAGCTTGAAAATTGGTAGTGCCCATTTGGCAACGGTATTTATGCTAGCAGGACATTATACGCTGTATGCATACTTCACACCATTTCTAGAGACTGAACTCCATATGAATGCATATTGGATAAGTATTTGTTATCTATTATTTGGAATTGCAGCAGTTAGCGGAGGAGCATTTGGAGGGTACCTATCTGATTCGGTTGGTCCGCAGAAAAGTATCATTTTCGTAATCACGACCTTTGCTGCGATGCTATTCTTATTACCATTAACGACCTTCTCCCTTGTTCTATTCATCCCCGTGATGATGATTTGGGGAGCACTGAGCTGGAGTCTATCTCCACCACAACAAAGCTATTTGATTGATACAGATCCAGAAACATCCGACATTCAGCAAAGCTTCAATAACTCAGCACTGCAAATCGGCATTTCTATCGGATCCGCATCTGGGGGACTCGTATTAAATCAAACTGGAACAGTTACCAATGCAGCTTACTTCGGTGGCGCACTTGTGATTGTATCCTTACTGTTTGCTGCTTTTTCTATAACAAGTAAGAAGAAGGATGAAGAAGGAGCAATGGTTGGTGATACGGTGAGTGATCGAGGGTAATGGTAGGGTTAAGCTAATCTTTATTAGAAAGACCATTTAGTCATCGTTTTCCATAGCATCTAGATTTAAAATAAATCCAATTGTTCTTTACCTTGGATTATTAGGGGACAATTCAGAGTCAGCATATTCTAATCCACCGGAACTACTGAGTTAATAAAGAACAAATGAAGGTAGGTATCACTTTCCATTCCTCACTAGGCTTCCTATTAAAACCTTCCTTGATCCAAACAAACACGAATGCTTTCTTCTAAAATAGCTTTCTCTTAAACCATTGTACAGAGCGATCTGTTCAAGGAAGATAAAATAAGCTCCATTAGAACAGAAAGAAACTAGGTAGAATAGCTAGAAAAACGCGAAGCTTTGACAAAAATAGAAAGCAAACATTATATCCATAAAAAATGTTTGCTTTCTAGATATTTATTTCGCTAATACAAGTGGAGAAAAAACAATATAAGATGCTACTACAATAACCAGTATTAAAATACCTACCCACTTAGAATGTTTCCAAGGAGTAATATCAACTTTGTTTTTATATTTATCAAATTGAAAGTCCTCTTGATCCGGCTTCAACTGGCTATAGAAATATAGGATACCTAAATCTAATAGGAACAAAACGCTCCAGACATATAAATAATGTACATCAGGAATCACTACCTTTGAAAGCGCATAAACAATAATGTGAAATATTAATACAACTTTCGCCCCAGTAGCAGATGTTTTTCTAGAAAAGAAACCAACTAGAATGATAGCTAAAAGTGGCATACTGTATAATCCATTGAACTCTTGGATTACTGCATATAATCCCTGTGGGAAAAGTGAAATAAAAGGTGCTATCAAAACAACTATTATCCCAATTACAACCGTTAGAATTCTTCCTGCTTTTGCTATTTGATGGTTTGTTGCCTGCTTATTAATAACCGGCTTGTAGAAGTCTAAACTGAATAAAGTAACAGTAGCATTTAGCGCCCCTACAAAAGAGCTAATAATTGCTCCAAATATTACTGCCCCAAAAAATCCGGCAGCCCAATTAGGTAACACTTCTGCTACTAATGCAGGATAAGCAAGGTCCATTTGCATTCCTTCACCAAACATATTGTAAGCTAAAATACCAGGAATAACTAAGAATAACATGCCTGTAATTTTAAAGAAACCAACGAACATTGCCCCTTTTTGTGCTTCCTTTAAGTTTTTAGCTGCAAGTGCTTTTTGCACAATCATTTGGTTTGTACACCAGAAATACAAATTATTAAATAGCATTCCTAAAAATAAAGTTGGCCATGGTACGATAGATGAATCTAGAGCTCCCCATGCATTTAGTTTTTCAGGGGAACTATTTAAAAATATATCTAAACCACGGAAAAAGCTATTTTCCCCTAAAGCAATAACTGCTAAAACTGCAATTGTCAATCCGCCAAGAAGGAGACCAATTCCATACAGCGTATCACTATGTGCTATAAGTGAAAGTCCCCCTACAAACAGATACGTAACACCTACCAAGCCAATAACTGTAGAAATAATGACAACTGCAGTTATGTTACTAACACCAAGATGCTCTTCAATCCCAAACAAATCATTAAAAATTAATGCACCGGAATATAATACAACTGGCATAAAACTTACTACATAAGTAACTATAAAGAGGATGGAAACTATTCTTTTTGTAAACGTATCATAGCGAATCTCAATAAAATCTGAAATCGTATTTACACCATATTTAAAATATTTCGGCAAGAAAACCCAAGCTAGCATAACAATGGCTACAGAAGCTGTTACCTCCCATGCCATAACTTCCATACCAGCTACATAACTTTGACCATTTTGACCTACTAATTGTTCAGTAGAAAGATTTGTCATAATAATAGTCATACCAACAGTTGTTCCGACGAGAGAACGGCCACCTAGAAAATACCCCTCTGAATCTTTTTTATCTATGCTTCTACTGCGATAATAAGCATATAAGTAAATGAACGCCAATACTAACACAAAACTAAAAATACTAAATAGATTCAACTCTTTCCCCCCTAACAAATGATTTATTCAGATATTTCTTAATATTTAACGTCTACTAATTTATTTTCATTGAACGATTTTTGACAGGCTAAAGCCACTTCTGTTCCTCGTAATCCATCAAGACTTGTTACTTCCGGTGACTTATTTTCACGAATACAACGTACAAAATCTTTTATTTCATTCTCATATGCTCGCGCAAATCGCTCAGGAAAATGTTGTGAGGACGGGCGAACTGTACCATGCTCGTTAAATACTGTCACTTTATTCTTTTCAGGTGCTGCGGCAACTCGAATCATTCCCTTAGTCCCAATGATTTCTGTCTCTACATGGTACCCATGTGAAGCGGTACGACCCGCCACAAGTAAAGCGGTTACATTATTCTCTAATTTCATAGTCACCGTTCCCATATCTAACTCATTCACTTCACTCAATTCAGGAGCAGCTTTATTATTACCGGTAGCCCAAACGGTTGAAATTTCCGAATTAGTTAACCATCTAATTACATCAATATCATGAACACTCATATCTAGAAATAACCCACCACTAGGACTCTTTTTTGCAAAGTTTACAAAACTATCTAATTCTTGAATTGGGTCAATACTATATGAACGAATTAGTGAGATATCTCCAATTCCTCCATTATCTATCAATTCTTTAGCGTATAAATAGTCTTCGTCATACCTTCTCATAAACCCTAAATGAAAAATACGATCATGTTTCTCAATAACTTTAATCGTATTTTTAATATCTTCTACATCTAAACCAATTGGCTTCTCACAAAATATATGTAAATTTTTTGCTAATGCTAATCTTATATGTTCTGTATGGAATCCAGACGGGGTTACAATACAAACTGCATCTAATTCTGGATTTTCCAGCATATCCTCATAGCTTGTGTAAGTATAAGGAACCTTATATTTCTCTTTCACTTTTTTGTTTATTTTCTCATCTAGATTAGAGATTGCTGTTAATTCTATTCCTTTCATGTTATATATATTTTCTGCATGAATTAAACCCAACCTTCCCAATCCAGCTACACCTATTTTAAGCGTTTCCATTTTATTTCCTCCTATAATAATTTTAGTTAAATGTTATTATTAGTTATATCTTTGTTATATATTAGTACAACATGTAATAATTAGTCAAGTATTAGTTAAATATTGGTCAATTATTTGTTATTTTTTGTGATATAATTGAATTATAGTAGAATTACTTTCATACTATACAAATTACCTTCCATAAAAGAACCTGAGATAAAACACAACTTCTTTACTCAAAACACGAATAATCATGTTATCACGCCGCACCGTGAAAATATACTCGCTTTCCGCGGGGCACGGCCTCAGCTAACTTGGTAAAGAAAAAACCTTTACCAAGTGGATCTTCGGACTCGTGCTGTTCCCGCAGGAGTCTCGCCTATTTCAGGTGCTAAATGAATGTTTATAATCAAAAAAACGAACGATAATTAATTTTGAATAATTATCGTTCGTTTTTACTGTTTCTTCATTCTTTTATCTCAGCCTCTTTTTACATCATAAGCTTTATACTTTTTCTGCCATTTTCAAGTGAAGCTCTGCTAATTCTTGTGCCATATCACAAATTATTTGAGCATTTGTCACATGATCCATCGCATGTATTAAAAAAACATTGACATCAGCTTGCTGCTCTCTAGAATTTAACTGAAGTAGCTCCGTTTGTTTATTATGGGCATTTATCAAATGCTTTTTTGCATAAGAAATCGCCTCTTCATATCCTGTGATATCTCTTCCCTTTGCAAACTCCAATGCATTATAAGCGAATGTCTTTGCTTGTGAAGCTTCCATAATTAAAGGCATAAATACTTGCACATCAATTAACATCCTTATAACTCACTCATTTGCTCATAAATGCTGTAGATATTCATTGTATTATAGTCACTTACAGAGATTTTAACCACTTTAGCATCTGTCGATTCGATGTATTTATCAGCTACATGATGAACTTGTGGACCCAATAATACAACATCAACTTTATTCTGTTTCAGATAGTCTAACCCTTCTTCCATACTTTTGGATTGAATATCATAATCCTCCCTCTTTTCCTTAGCAAGATCCTCTAATTTTTTTACTAATAAACTCGTAGTTATCCCAGCTTCACAGACTACAATTACTTTACCCAAAATTATCACCACTCCTGTAATTTATTATTTTTATCCACACAAATCGTAAGCATACAAAACGTGATATTTTACTGTAAGAGCTTACTAATTTGTTGCCTTAAGCTAAGTCAACCTTTCACTATACACTAATATGACTGGGGTATAAAACGCTATATTGATTATGCTCACTGTGTTTAATGTATTCTATCGGTGGTTCTTGATTTGTTATTAAATAATCAATTTCACTAAAATCACAATAGGTAGTTAATGCATATTTATCAAATTTTGTATGGTCAACGAGTATAAATACTTGCTCACTTTTCTGAATCACCTTTGCTTTTACTTGTGTCTCTAAAGGCGAAGAGTTTGTTATCCCCTTATCTAAAGAGATACCGGTCGAAGCCATAAAAGCTTTATTAAAATTATACTTTTGAATTACTTCTGCACTTTCTGTTCCAACATATGACCTTGTAGATCGTTCGAAAACACCACCAGTTGAATAAATATGTAAATTCGGATATGCACTGGCATCCAATGTGAAATCTAAATTATTGGTTACAATGGTAATATTTTTATGTTTCATAAATTCTAGCATCTCTACAGTAGTTGTACCAGAATCAATAAAAATAATATCTCCCTCTTCAACAAATTCTGCTGCTAATTTAGCAAGTTGTTGTTTTTCATTAAATTGCTTTATTTTACGATCTTGATAAGGAACTGTTAAAGGTTTTGCTATTGAAACTCCACCGTATACCTTCACTAGTTTTTCTCCATCAACAAGTTCTTGTATATCTCGCCTAATTGTATTTTTTGATACATCAAATCGTTCCACTAACTCATCAAGTGATACGGACTCTTTCTCTTTCACAAATTCGAGTATGGCATTTACTCGTTGTGCTTTTAACATACTAAGTGCTCCCTTCTTTATTTTTTCATCTTCCACAATGCTAAGATAAGTTCGTGCAATCATATTCATGTTAACTATATATTAACTTTTTAATAATTTATGCACAAATCAAATCATTTTCACCAATGAATAAAACATCGTAATTCAATCCCCCTGGTATTTACTTCCTTTCCAATAAGCTTTTAATCATAGTCTTCACCATTTACTTCTATTACTACCTACTAAGTCAGCAATCCTACTTTAAACTTATTTCTTCTTATTACAAATCCGTTTACATTTATAAAGATAGTCTTATTCTACATTATATAATCCGAGAGTTCCAAGTCATATTTAATGAATCAAATGCACGAAAACTACTATACCCATAGACAACCAAACTTAAAACTTATACACATAATTTATCTAACTTTATATAAAGTTTTGGTAATATTGTTGTTAACTTTTTGTATTTTATGTGCTATAATCTTAGACAAGAAAAGAGGTGATCAACATCAAATCTAAGCGCATCGCTAAATTGGAAGAATATATTACCCATAAGCAACAAGCTTCCTACGATGAACTCGTTGATAAGTTCGCTGTTTCTAAAAATACAATTCGTAATGATGTACAAGAATTAATAAAATCTGGAAAAATCATAAAAGTCCACGGTGGTGCAGCTGTAAAAAATCCTGTACAAGAAAAATCACAAAATAATGAAGTAACAAAACCTTTAACTTCCTTCACCTACCGGAAAGAAACAAATCTAGCAGGAAAGCAACGAATTGCACAACAAGCTGCTACATATGTTCAAGAAGGTGACATTATTTTTATAGACACAGGTACAACGGTATTGGAAATGATAGAACATATTCAAGAAAAAACGATTACAATTGTCACTAATAATATTGACATTATTCTGAGAACGATTCCTTTTGAGAATCTTACCGTTTATAGTCTCGGAGGATTGCTCGATCGAAGATCTCAATCTTTCACAACCCTTCAGGCACAGGAAATTATTAAAAAATACAATATCAACAAAGCTTTTTTAGCTGCAACTGCCATTTCTATTAAAAATGGTATTACAAGTTCAATTCCTGAGGAAACAGAGTTAAAATCCTATATTGCTAAACAAATTGATCAGAAGTTTTTATTAGTTGATCACCAAAAATTTGATAAAGTCGCCCTCACTACTTATTGCGACTTAAATCAATTGGATTATCTCATTACTGATCGATTACCAAATAACAAGTATGTCGAATATTGTACGAATAATAAAGTTGAGCTAGTGACTGCAAATCCGAATAAAGGAGTAAAGAAATGCCTTTAGTAAAAATTGATTTAATAAAAGGTAAAAAGCCTGAAGAAATCAAACAGATTATGGATGTAACGCATCATGTTTTATTGAAAACGTTTCAAGTTCCTGAGGGAGATCGCTATCAAATCGTTACTCAACATGAACCATATGAAATGATACTAGAAGATACTGGATTAGGATTTAGTAGAAGTAGTAATGTACTTTTGTTTACTGTAATCAGCACGCAAAGAACCGATAAAATGAAGCAAGACTTTTATCGAATTTTGACTGACAAATTAAAGTCTGAGTGCCAGATTGATTCGAAGGATGTAATGATAACGTTTGTTACAAACGGAGCTGGAGAATGGAGCTTTGGCTTTGGAAAAGCCCAATTCTTAACAGGTGATCTCTAGAGATTTATGAAGGCGCTATCTATCTTTCAGATTACTAGTATTAGAAGTTGTTAGAATAAAGAGGAGGATATCAAATGTCTAAAAAACTAAAAAACTTTATTAACGGTGAGTGGGTCGAAAGTAAAACTGATAACTATGAAAATGTTTATAATCCAGCTACAAAAGAGGTATTAGCTCAGGTACCAATCTCTACTTCTGTAGATTTCGAAGATGCCGTACAATCCGCTCAGGCAGCTCAAGATAAATGGAAAAAGGTATCTGTAGCAAAACGCGCTCGTATCTTATTTAAATATCAAAACCTATTAGAGGAACATAAAGAAGAATTAGCTAAATTAATTACACAAGAGAATGGAAAGAGCGTTAGTGAAGCATTAGGTGAAGTTGGACGTGGTATTGAAAACGTAGAATTTGCTGCTAGTGCGCCAACCCTAATGATGGGTGATTCACTTGCAACAATCGCAACAGATGTAGAAGCTACAAACTATCGTTATCCTGTAGGGGTTGTCGGCGGGATTGCTCCATTTAACTTCCCAATGATGGTTCCATGCTGGATGTTCCCAATGGCAGTCGCTTTAGGTAACTCCTTCATCTTAAAACCATCTGAAAAGACACCTATTCTTGCAGCTAGACTTGCAGAATTATTAGATGAAGCTGGTCTTCCGAAGGGTGTATTCAGCATTGTTAATGGTGCACATGATGTGGTTAATGGTATTTTAGATCACCCTGCTGTGAAGGCAGTATCCTTCGTAGGTTCTAAGCCTGTTGGAGAATATGTATACAAACGCGGAAGTGAAAACTTAAAACGCGTTCAGGCATTAACTGGTGCGAAAAACCACTCTACTGTACTAGCAGATGCTGACTTAGACTTAGCAACTAAAGAAGTAATTAGCGCAGCATTCGGTTCAGCTGGAGAGCGTTGCATGGCTTGCGCCGTTGTAACAGTAGAAGATTCTGTTGCAGATGAATTTATCGCTAAATTAAAAGAAGCTGCTGACAACATTAAAATGGGTAATGGCCTAGATGAAGGTATCTTCTTAGGACCAGTTATTCGCGATGAGGCAAAACAACGTACACTTGGCTACATCGAAAAAGGTATTGAAGAAGGAGCTACATTAATTCGTGACGGCCGCGATGAACAACTAGAAGACGGTTACTTTGTTGGACCAACTATTTTTGACGGGGTAACTCAAGATATGTCCATCTGGAAAGATGAAATTTTTGCTCCCGTACTGTCTATTGTACGTGTGAAAAACTTAAAAGAGGCTGTTGAATTTGCTAACCAATCTGAATTTGCTAACGGTGCTTGCCTATTCACTACAAGTGCATTGTCCGTACGCTACTTCCGCGAAAACATCGATGCAGGGATGTTAGGAATCAACTTAGGTGTGCCGGCTCCAATGGCATTCTTCCCATTCTCTGGATGGAAGTCTTCCTTCTATGGTACATTGCATGCTAATGGCAAAGACAGTGTAGATTTCTATACGCGTAAGAAGGTAGTAACAGCTCGTTATCTTGAACCTGATTTTTCATAATAAGAGAATACCAGCTTTCCAGTATTAACACGAGGTTGGGGCTTGTTATCCCACTACCCCGGCCTCAGCCCATATTGAAAGGAGTCCGTTATGAGTCATTTACTAAGAAAACCTGAAAATAATAAACTAGCAGACGGCGTGACGCTTGTTCATGAAGTGACAGAGAAAAATTCCGATCTTCATTATGTCGGTTTTAAAGTTGTTGATTTAGAACCTCATACTAGCTATGATGAAAAGCTGACTAATTTAGAACTTTGCGTTGTGGCACTGACAGGAAAAATCACTGTCACAGATGGATATCAAAGCTTCTCGGAAATCGGTACGCGTGACAGTGTATTTGAACGAAAACCAACGGACAGTGTTTATATTTCCCACAATAAAACAGCTACGATTACAGCCGTTACAGAAGCTCGTGTAGCACTATGCTTTGCCCCATCCGATAAAGAGCTGCCGACAAAGCTGATTAAAGCTGAGGATAATGGGGTAGAGCATCGAGGCAAGTATCATAACAAACGTCAGGTACACAACATTTTGCCAGACTCTGACCCTTCTGCAAACAGCTTGCTTGTTGTAGAAGTATTTACAGAAACAGCTAACTGGTCAAGCTATCCCCCGCATAAGCATGATCAGGATAATCTCCCGGAAGAGTCCTTCTTGGAAGAAAGCTATTATCATGAGATGGACCCTCCACAAGGATTTGTTTTCCAACGTGTGTACACAGAGGATCGTTCTTTAGATGAAACAATGGCTGTAGAAAACGCAAATGTTGTCCTTGTTCCGAAAGGCTATCATCCAGTCGGCGTTCCAGATGGCTATGCTTCCTACTATTTAAATGTCATGGCGGGACCAGAACGTATTTGGAAATTCCATAACGAAAAAGACCACGAATGGATTATTGATAGAGATTAAAAACCAAAAGCGGAAAGCGCTTGGGGCTGGACGTGGCTATTCCAGAATGAAAATGAAATCATGCCATAGTTTAGGTTTTCTGGATTAATAGATTTTGAATCGTCCCTCCTCTTTCTATTTTTATAAAATAGGACGCGGACGGTTCCTCTATGAAAATTCACAATTTAAGGAGCGAAAATCATGTCACTTACACTTAACCAGGATAGAGAATTCGATATTATCGCGATTGGCCGTGCAGCTATTGACTTAAATGCAAACGAATACAACCGTCCAATGGAAGAAACAATGACGTTTACAAAATACGTTGGCGGCTCACCTGCTAATATAGCTATCGGCAGCTCAAAATTAGGATTAAAAGCTGGATTTATCGGAAAAATTTCACAGGATCAGCATGGCAACTTTATCAAGCAATATATGCAGGATAAAGGAATTGATACTTCCAATATCGTTTTTGATACCGATGGACATAAATCCGGACTTACGTTTACAGAAATTCTAAGTCCAGAAGAATGTAGCATCTTAATGTATCGTGATAAAGTAGCAGACCTTTATTTAGATTCTACAGAAGTAAATGAAGATTATATTAAAAAAGCAAAAATGCTTCTTGTTTCTGGCACTGCACTTGCACAAAGCCCATCTCGTGAAGCGGTATTGCAAGCCATTCAATACGCTAAAAAGAATGATGTAAAAGTCATATTTGAATTAGACTACCGACCATATACATGGAAATCAACTGAAGAAACAGCTATTTACTATTCTCTTGTTGCTGAGCAATCCGATGTCGTTATCGGTACACGTGACGAATACGATGTAATGGAAAAGCTTAATTCTACAGGTGATAACGAAAAAACGATTCATCACTTATTCCAGCATCATACTGAGCTTGTTGTTATCAAGCATGGTGTTGATGGTTCTTATGCATACGAGCCAGATGGAACAGTTCACCGCGGTCAAGCATACAAAACAAAGGTATTAAAAACATTTGGTGCCGGAGATTCCTATGCATCTGCATTCCTTTATGCGCTTATCAAAGGAAAAGACTATGAAACTGCTTTGAAATTTGGTAGTGCTTCTGCTTCTATCGTAGTCAGCAAGCATAGCTCTTCCGAAGCAATGCCGACTGTAGAAGAAATTGAACAGCTTATTCGCGAGCGTTCTTAAACTTCAAGAGAAAGGAAGGTTGAACAAATGAGTAAAAGAATCCGTCTAACAACTGCGCAAGCGCTAGTAAAATTTTTAAACCAACAATTTATTTCTATAGATGGTATTGAAACACCTTTTGTTGAAGGTATTTTCCACATTTATGGACATGGAAATGTTTTAGGTTTAGGAGAAGCTCTTGAAAATAATCCAGGTCATCTAAAAAGCTATCAAGGAAAGAATGAACAAGGGATGGCTCATGCAGCAATTGCTTTTTCCAAACAGCATCTCCGCCAAAAGATTTTTGGTGTTTCTGCATCCGCAGGTCCAGGTTCAGCGAATATGTTAACTGCGGCAGGAACTGCTTTCGCAAATAATATCCCGGTATTATTCTTACCGGCAGATACGTTTGCAACAAGACAGCCAGACCCTGTTCTACAGCAATTAGAGCATGAGCATAGTACAGATATAACCACCAACGAAGCATTCAAAGCCGTTTCAAAATATTGGGACCGTATTGATCGACCAGAACAACTAATGAGCGCGTTGTTACGAGCGTTTGAAGTATTAACTAATCCAGCAACAACCGGACCTGTAACCATTTGTTTGCCTCAAGATATTGAAGCAATGGCTTATGATTATCCGACTAGCTTTTTTAATAAACGGGTTCACTATGTAGATCGCAAATTGCCGACGCAACGGGAATTAGATGGAGCAATATCCTCCATTACTCAAAGTAAACGTCCAGTTCTATTAGTTGGTGGCGGTGCTAAGTATTCACAAGCGAGAGATGAATTAGTAGAGCTTTCCGAAAAAGCGAATATTCCAATTGTAGAAACACACGCTGGAAAATCAACCGTTGCGTTTACTCACAATAATAATCTTGGTGGAAATGGTATTTTAGGTACTTCTGCTGCGAATAAAGCGGTAATGAATGCTGATTTAATTATCGGAATCGGTACGAGGTATTCAGATTTCACGACTTCATCAAAAACATTGTTTGACTTTGATAATACAACATTTTTTAATATCAATGTAAATCGAGGACAAGCATATAAATTTGATGGTTTTCAAGTTGTAGCTGATGCCAAAGCAACACTGCAATTAATTAACAAACATATTGGTGACTATCAATCAAGCTACGCTGAAGAAATGAATGCATTAAGACTTGAGTGGGAGAAGGAACGCAATCGCTTAGCTGGAATCGAATTCAATCGAGATAATTTCACACCAGAAATTTCGGAGCATTTCAGTCAAGAGATTTTAAATGCGTATGCAGATGCTCTAAAAACGGAACTAACACAAACAGCCGCATTGATTAAAATCAACGATATAGTCGATGACGACGCAATTGTTGTATCTTCAGCAGGCTCCCTTCCAGGTGATATGCAGCGTCTTTGGAATGCTAATGTGACGAATACGTTCCATTTAGAGTATGGCTATTCTTGTATGGGTTACGAAATTGCCGGAGCTTTAGGAGCTAAATTAGCGAACCCTGACAAGGAATCGTATGCTGTTGTTGGCGATGGTAGCTTCTTAATGCTTCATTCTGAAATTGTGACAGCACTTCAATATGATAAAAAAATCAACCTTTTGCTATTCAATAATTCTGGATTTGGCTGTATCAATAATTTGCAAATGGATCACGGAAATGGAAGTACAGGAACAGAATTCCGTAATTTGCATAACGAAATCATGAATATTGATTACAGTAAAATTGGCGAGGGATATGGTTTGAAAACCTATTCTGTAAATAATTTGGAAGATTTAACTACAGCTATGGAAGACGCAAAAAAGCAAAGTATATCTACGCTAATTGAAATAAAAGTGCTGCCAAAAACAATGACAGATGGTTACGATGGCAGTTGGTGGAATGTAGGTGTAGCTGAAGTTTCAGAAAGAGAAAGCGTACAAAGAGCTTACGCAAAAACACAGCAAGTTCGCGATAATGCAAGACAATATTAATCGAAGTTGGACGTGATGATCTATGGGGAAACAGGATATTCAATGGGGAATTGCCCCAATCGGATGGCGTAATGATGATATACCTGAAATTGGTAAAGCTAACACACTATCTCACCTTTTAAGCGATATTGTTGTAGCAGGGTTTGAAGGTACCGAGGTTGGAGGCTTCTTTCCTGATGCAGAAACATTAAAAAAAGAAATTGAACTTCGTAACTTAAAAATCGCTGGTCAATGGTTTTCCAGCTTTATTGTTCGAGATGGTATCGAGAAAGCATCTGAAGCTTTTCATAAGCATTGTACCTATTTAAAAAAAGTTAATGCAGCCGTTGCTGTCGTTTCCGAGCAAACCTACAGTATTCAAGGGTTAGCACAAAATGTTTTTGCTAATAAGCCAACATTTTCAGATGAAGAATGGAAGCAGCTTACGAACGGCCTTCATGTCCTTGGTAAAATAGCAAATAGCTATGGTTTAAAGCTTGTCTATCACCATCACCTTGGAACCGTTGTCCAAACATTAGAAGAAGTGGACCGCTTAATGGAAAACACAAATCCTGCCATGGTTCACTTACTTTATGATACTGGTCATATTTATGCCTCTGATAAAGAATATATGCCATTATTAGAGAAACATATTGACCGAATTAAACATGTACATTTTAAAGATATTCGTGATAATGTCATGCAAACTAGCAAAGAAAATGGTACATCATTCCAATCCGCTTTTCTTGCTGGAATGTTTACCGTTCCAGGTGATGGCGGTATCGACTTTAAAAAAGTTTTTGATAAGCTACAAGAACATAACTACTGTGGCTGGATTGTTGTTGAAGCTGAGCAAGACCCGGAAATTGCTCATCCACTTGAATATGCAATAATGGCTCGGAAGTACATTGATGAAAACATTTTAAACTAAGTAACAACTATCGTTAAGAGGATGTTCACGTCAAGTCCATATGCTGAAGTGGACATCTGGATATAGTCTATCAAGAATTGAGGTTAAAGTATGTCGCTTGTATCATTAAAAGAACTGATGCCTGAAGCAAAGAAAAAGCACTATGCTATTGGCCAGTTTAACATAAATAATTTCCAATGGGCAGAAGCAACCCTACGTGTAGCAGAAAGAGAAAAGTCTCCCGTTATTCTAGCTTCTACGGATCGAATTGTTGATTATCTTGGCGGATTTAAATTGATTGCTACCACAACTAAAAAAATGGTTGAAGAAATGGGAATCACTGTACCTGTTGTTCTACATCTCGACCACGGACTATCTGTAGAACGCTGTATAGAAGCAGTTGACGCAGGATACAGTTCGGTAATGTACGACGGTTCAAAGTTGCCCTTGGAAGAAAACATTGCTAACACGAAAGAAGTTGTCGATTACGCCAAAAAGCAGAATGTATCTGTTGAAGCAGAAATCGGTTCTGTAGGAGGTACAGAGGACGGAATAACTTCTGGTATTAAGTATGCAGATCCCAAGGAATGCTATCAGCTTGTAGAAGAAACTGGAGTAGACTTGCTTGCAGCAGCGCTTGGATCTGTTCATGGCATATATCAAGGCGAGCCTAAATTGGCCTTTGATTTAATGCAGGAGATTTCCACAAATTTGAATATAATTCCATTAGCCCTGCATGGAGGATCTGGAATACCTTCACATCAAATTGTTAAAGCAATTGAATATGGTCATGCAAAAATCAATGTAAATACCGAATGTAATCAAGCTTGGACAAAAGCAGTACGTAAATATTTGGAACTACATCCAGATTCACATAATATCCCGGAAATCATGCAAACAGGGATGAGTGCCATTGAAAGGGTAGTAGCAGAGAAAATACATTTATTTGGTACTTCCAACAAAGCATTATAATAGAAATAAACGTTTCATAAATAACATGACTGCCTCTACATATAGACAGTTACCGACTTGGGGGAATTAATTTATGTCAAAAGTAGTTGTAGGCATCATTGGTGCCGGACGTATCGGAAAGCTGCATGCCAAAAACATTCTTCTATCCGAGCATTATCAGCTAAAAGCTATTTCAGATGTAGACACTAATCACTTAAGCGATATAGATTATTTAAAAGCAGTTCCTATTATCACAGAGAATGCGGATGATATTCTGAATGATCCGGAAATTGATGCTGTGTTTATCTGCTCAAGCACTGATACACATATTGATTTTATTACAAAAGCTGCAAGGAACCATAAACATATTTTCTGTGAAAAGCCAATCAGCTTTGATATCGAGAAAACAAAAGAGACCTTACAAGTGATTAAACAAACAGGCGTAAAATTCCAAGTAGGATTTAACCGTCGCTTCGATACACATTTCAAAAAAGCACATGATGTTGTTCGCAATGGTGACATTGGTACACCACATGTTATTAAAATCACTTCTCGTGACCCAGAAGCTCCACCAGAAGAATATATAAAACGCTCCGGAGGATTATTTATCGATATGGCAATTCACGATTTTGATATGATCTGCTACTTATCTGGACAGGATGTTAAAAATATCACAGTAAAGGCTTCTTCTCTGGTGAATGATTGTTTTTCACGTAATGATGATGTAGATACGGCAATTATTACACTTACCTTTGCAGATGATTCGCTGGGAGTTATTGATAACAGTCGCCAAGCAGTATATGGATATGATCAACGTATCGAAGTATTCGGCAACAACGGAATGGTCCAAGTTGAAAATCAGAAGCCGACAAATGTTAAAGTAAGCACAAACGCTTCTGTTACAGAAGATAAGCCAATGTATTTCTTCCTTGAGCGTTATAATAAAGGATACATCGCTGAGATTCATGATTTTGCACAATCTATTTTAGAAGATAAACCAGTTGTAGCTAAATTCGAGGATGGATTACAGGCTGAGTTATTAGCAAAGGCTGCTAAAATTTCCTGGAAGGAAAATCGCACGGTAGAATTAAGTGAGCTTCAATAAGTTTAGATACTAGATACAATACTTTCTCATGGATCGTATAAAACTCAACTATGGGAACTGAAGTAACTAGCCGCCTGTTTTACGGGCGGTTTTAATTTCGTCCTATGAGGGCACTTTACCAACGAATCCCTAAAGGGACCTTTGAATTGACCATCAACCGTTTATTCTCCTTGTTTTTAATGGATCTACATATGCTCGCTTGTTTAGATTGTCTCGAAATCGTCTCATACGTTGCCTCCTATATGCTTTCTATTCAGACCTGAGGTTTGCCTCGAGCTTCCTGCAAATTCCACGTCACCCGTGGACACCCTTGCTTTTGACTATGTACGTATCGCTACAAGGTCGAACTGGGGACTTTCAGGCCTTAGAGAGTCCGCCCATGCTGGGCAAACCAAAAACGACCCACCTATTAGGTGAATCGTCCTAGTGCTATTCAAGGAACTTCTGCATATCCTCATTTAAATAAACCCAGCCTTTCCAACCAATATGAATCGTATCACGCATAAAATGAGGGTCGTATTCATGGTCGGAATAATCGGCGTAAGTAAAGCCACTATCATTAATTTGCTTCTTTATACGAGTGTAGTATTCTTGCCGTCCTTTTTCGGGGAAGCCTGTGTAGTCATAATACGCACCATTCACAGGTATAATGACAAAAAGAGGGTCGGCATTAGCTTCCTTGAGAATATCAAGCATCAGCTGGAAATCATCATACTCAAGTGATTCTGCATAGGAATGTCCTTTATTCTTTCCTTTCATTCCCTTGATATAATGCTTCCTGTACTTATACACGTTGTCATCAATATAAAATTTGGAATGCTGTGTCCGTTTCTCGCCATAAGCATCAGCTTGTGCCTGCAGTTCTTCCCACGTCTTGTCCTTCACTTCGTTTGACTGATGCCGATTAGTTGGTTTATCCTTCAGAAGTGTGAAATACAGATCCTTTTTCTTAAGTAAGGATATATAAGCCTTTGCAGAAACTGAAAAAATATTAAACTTAACCTTTTTGTCATTCAAATAAGCATCATAAAGCTGATAAAGTATCGTGTCGTTCTTAACCGCATCATACGTTATCAGGCGTTGCATCAATTTTCGTTTCACTTGCTCGTCCACTTCCTTATTGAAAGGAAGCTGGTAGGCTTGCAGAGCGGAATAGTTGGGTGCAAAATGCTGCTCGTCTGTACCATGCTTTACAAACCATTGCGGCGATACGATGATGACCATCTGCTTGTTCTTCAATTGATCAGCATGCGTGGCAAAGTTTAAATCATGAATAATAGAGGTCATCCCGCCTTTTCCTATTAAATAAGGTGTAAAGGCAGCGGCATTCGTTTCGAAATAATTTGATGGATGGAATGGATCCCAGCGCGACAATTCGGAAGAACCATAGATTGGAACATACGTCGAATGTTTGAGCATTTCACTTTGCAAATATGTTCCTTGGAACATATTTGACTCCAGACTGGTAGCCGATTCCTCCAAACGATCCTCCGGAACTAACTTAGCAAGCCATGATACGGGTACGAGTACGCCCCCGGCAAACAGGACCAATGCAAGAATGATTGGTCCAAAAAAATACTTCTTCTTCATTATTTCAACTCATTCAGACGATCAACGATAGCATTTGGTGTATTCCATGTATCTCGATCGAACTCCGTAATCGGTACATTGATATCAAGCTGCTCCTCGAATTGAACAAGTAATTCTACTGTCGCAAATGAATCAATCAGTCCTGCGTCGAATATATCCAAATCATGCTCTTCTTTCACAACATCATCTTCACAAACTTCTGCAATAACCTGTAGTACTTTTTCTTTAAAATTCATATTCATATTCCCCTTTTATTGAAATGGTCTGCCAGAAAACAGATAAAAACCGAAACAAACGACATGGAAAGTGATAACGATAGACACAATTGTCATCGCTCTTCCTGTTGGCCAGCGTTTATGTTTTTTATTCCAGGTCTCGAAGAAATTAAATCCGGCCATCATCAAGGCATGATATGCTCCATAAATGATGTACTGAATCGCTAAACCATGCCATACTCCCATTAGCAGGAACAGCAGAATATAACCTAGATTCGAGACGAGCATTTTGTTCTGTATCCATTTTTTCTTCTTCATTAAAAAGACGAAGCGCATGAACACATAGTCACGGAACCAGAACGACAGTGACATATGCCATCGATTCCAGAAATCCTTGATGTTGCGGCTGATGAATGGCTTATTAAAGTTCTCCGGTGACCGGATTCCCATCATATAACTGACTCCGACTGCAAACGCCGTATAGCCGGCAAAGTCGAAGAACAGGTACAAGCTATAGCTGTACATATACAACAGATGATAGATAAACTTGTAATCCGCTATATATTCTAGATTCATAATGAAGTACGTATTGATGCTGTAGCCGATTATAAATTTATACAAAAAACCAAGGAAGATTTTGTTAATCCCTTTATAAAGCAGTTCCTTGTACTCCTCCGGTGTCCAATGCTTTTCTTCATCCTTTTGAAATCGGCGGAAGCGATCAATCGGACCTGATGAAATTGTTGGATAAAACAGCATAAAATTGACAAGCTGAAAAATCGAGAGCTGATCCTTAATCAATCCATCTCTTGTTTCAATAATGATTTGAACAGCTCGGAATGTCAGATAGGAAATACCCAGAAAGCTTGCCCAGTTATCCACTGCTAAAATCGGCAAAACCTTGGATAAAATCAAAGGCAGGATCGATAGAAAACTTATTACATAGAATACGAGGCTGCTATTCTTTGTCTGTCGATAAGTAATATAGCCTTTGACCAGTACAACCTGAAGAATGGTGAAGGCTACTAACGAGAAGAAGCCTGCGTCCCCTCCTGAAAATATAATAGCCAATACAACAATGGTGACGAACACATTGTAATACCGCAGCTGCTTACCCATTGTGCCGAGAATCATCGTCGGCAGTAGCAAAATACCTAGAATGATAAAGAAAAGGAAAGAACTATACGGGGTCATGCGAATACCTCTTTCTTCATTTTCTTACGGTCTACTTTCCCATTCATCGTCATTGGAATAGCAGTATGATACGTGAACTTACGCGGGATCATATATGCCGGCAAGCGCAAAGCAAGATCTTTTCGAATAGCAGCTGTCAGCTTGTATTCCTTCTCAAAGTCATGATCGGCTGGTACCACTGCCGCAATCAAGTATTCAATTTCCTCGTTTGGCGCATGAGGGATAACAATGGCAGCCTTAATATAATCAGATTGATTAAGGTGGAATTCAATCTCTTCCAGCTCCATCCGGTAGCCGTGCAGCTTGATTTGATAATCCAGTCTGCCTTGGCAATACACCAAGCCGTCCTGAATAAAGCCGGCATCTCCAGTACGATAGGCGTTCATTCCGTTTATAATGCCGAATGCATTTTCTGTCAGCAGCGGCTCACCCAGATAGCCCTTTGACACACTTGGCCCTGCAAGGATAAGCTCCCCTTTTTCACCTTCAGGTAACAGATTTCCCGATTCGTCCACAACGAGAATACGCATATCGGGCTTTGGATAGCCAACCGGCAATGCCTTCTCTTTCGCGAGCAATTCTTCCGTAATTTCAACAGACGTCACAGCAACCGTTGCTTCTGTAGGTCCGTATGTATTAAAGATTCTCGCTCTCGGAAAACGTTTTTTCAGCTCTTTGGCTACAGCTAACGGCAGTACCTCACCACAGAACAGGAATACCTCAAGCTCAGGAAGCATTTTTTCATTAAAGTCCGGATTCGGAAAACACATTTGTACGAAGGATGGCGTCGATGTCCAAATTTGCAATGCCGAGCGACTCAAGTTCTCAAACAAAAGCTTTGGCTTATTGATTACATCTTTCTCCAATGCATGAACCGAACCGCCACTTTGCAACGCTGGATAAAAGTCCATGACAGACAAATCAAATGAAAACGGTGCCTGATTCAAGAACACTTTTCCTTGCTCTAACGGAAAGTCACCTGTCATCCAGTTAGTAAATGACTGCAGATTTGCAGCGGTTATTTGAACACCTTTTGGATTTCCCGTACTGCCGGATGTATAAATGATATAAAAAACTTCATCAGGCTGGACCCAATATTCATCACCAATAGGCTCTACTGTTTCCAGCTGCAGTGCTGACACGTGTAAAACAGCGATATTATCAAATTCCAGGCTGCTATCTGTTGTATTAATTACTAATTCTGCACCGGATTTTTCCACGATATAGCGCATCCGTTCCATTGGAATGGATGCATCTACCGGTATATAAGGGTGGCCAGCCTGCACACAGGCGAGGAAAGATACCGGTATATCGGTTCCCATATGACCATATACAACAATTGGTGTCTGCCGTCCAAGCTGTCTGGCATGTATGAAGCTTGCCAGTCTGCTCGACCTGTCCCAAAGCAATTCGTAGTTCAGCACCTGGTCCTCTGTACGAAATGCCGTCTGTTCCGGGTTGCTTGCCGCATGCTGTGCAATACGTGTTAAAAGTTTCATGTTATTATCTTCTCCATTTAGAAATCATTATAGATATAGTTGCCTGTATTAGCCGTATGGAAGCCGTACATCAAAAACAAGGTGACAAGAATTGCCAGATAAAAACAAGTATGCAAAGCAAAACGGACACCAGTGTGCGCATACAGCTGCTTGAGTTTATTCATCTTTTCTCTTCCTTTTATTCAAATTTATAGCCGGTTCCAATAACAGTCTTGATGTGATGTGATTCACAGCTTAGCTTAGCTCTCAGCTTTTTAATATGTGTATCGACAACGCGACTATCACCATCGAAGTCCAACCCCCATACGTGATTCAAAATTGCCTCACGTGAAAGGACGTTATTTTTATGGTGAAGCAAGAACACCAATAATTCATATTCTTTTGGCGTCAATTCTACTTGTTTGCCCTCAAGCTGAAGCTGATGGGACTTCATATTAACGATTGCTTGACCGAAGCTGATCATATGACCAGTGGGCAGGTAATGTTCGGTTGCGCGTTTCATTAAAGAATTAGCACGTGCGACTAGCACTTTCGGACTAAATGGCTTGGTTACATACTCATCGGCTCCAAGTTCAAACCCATGAATTTTATCATCGTCACTAGATCTCGCTGTCAGCAAAATGATCGGTACGCCAGATCTCTTTCGCACCTGCTTAGTAACAGCAAAACCATCCATTTGCGGCATCATGATATCGAGAATGACTAAATCCGGATAAACCGCATCATACCAATCGATAGCACTGCTACCATTATCCGTTTCATACACTTCCCAGCCGTCCTTTTTGAAGTAATCGGCTACAACTTCCCGGATTCTTACTTCATCCTCGACAAGCAACACTGTCTTTCCCATCGTGAATCTTCCTTCCACTCTATATACATAAATTAACAAGGTTATATGTCTTTTATGTGTCCTAATAAGTAATTTATCCCATTATTTGAAACGAACATAGAAACGCACACCGTCAGGCATGTTTTCCGCTCCGTAATGAAATGCATGCAGGTCTAGAATTTGCTGGACGATAGCTAGCCCCAATCCTGTACCGCCTGTCATTCGGCTTCGAGAGGATTCGGTCCGATAGAAACGTTTCCAGATCTCATCCAGCTGCTCTTCCGGTATTTGCTTGCCTTTGTTTTCAATTAACAATACACTGTCACCGTTTTCTTGATCTAATTCGATTCGAATCGAAATGACAGAATCGCTCTCACTGTGCCGGACAGCATTGATAAGGAGATTTTGCATTACTCGTTCCATCCACTCATAATCCGCCAAAACAGGCTGTTCATTCTTCGGCATGATTTCAATTATGACATTTTTCTCTTTCGCGATACAAAATAGTTTATTTGCCAAGCTCTCAATCATTTCACTAAGTAGAAAAGATGTTTTTCTTAATCGGATTGCACCGTTTTCCAACTTAGCCAAATCCAGCATATCCTTGATCAGCACTTCCATCTTGTCCGACTCTTCAATAATTACTTCAATATAGTGATCTCGCTTATCCGGACTGACACCATCCTGCAGCCCCTCTGCGAAGCTTTTGACAATGCTGAGCGGTGTCTTTAATTCATGTGATGCATGCTCAAAAAACTCGCGCTGCTCCTTCTCCATCTGCTCGCGCTTTTCCATATCCTGCTTTAGCTTTCCATTCGCTTGTTTCAAATCATTTAATGCGACATCGAGATTTTGTGCCATAACCAGCATATTGTTTGAAAGGCTCCCAAGTTCATCCTTCTGCTTAATCGGCTTTGCTGATGAGAAGTCCAAATGCACCATTTTTTTTGCCATTTCATTCAGCTTAATCAGCGGTCTGCTAACAAGACGTGAGTAGAATAGCGACAGCAATAGGATGAGTATAAAGCCTGCGATTCCTAGATATACATAAAATACTTGAAGTGATTCATTAGTGTCTCTAATTTCCTGAAGAGATGTGACAGAGAACATAAATTGCATTTCTCCATCTTTCTCAAACGGCTCAATTAGTACTAAATTATGTTTTCCACTCCATGACTCTACCCAGTCCAGCTGCAGGCTCTCCCCTTTAGAAAGCTGCTTTATCTGCGCCTTCTCAAGCGGGAACCATTCCACCAGTGCATCATAGAGAAGTCCGATCCCCCTATTCCACATCCCAGCCTTAGGCAGCGAAATGCTTTTTACTTCCCCTTCGATTGTCACTTCATTATCGACCAGATCTTCACCGACACTAGACGTATTCTTTGTAATAACAGATGGATAAATGACGGAAGGAACCATGGCATCTGCTTCTCCTTGCACAATCAATGTATCTCCTTTTGCGATATGTAATGCGCGCAGCTGTTTTCCGTAATCTGTGACGAGTAAGGAGAGCGATATTTCCACAATTTTGCCGTCTTCTGTTTCCAGCATGATGTTAAACGGATCCTGCACCAGCTGAAAACCTTCTGCGTCCACAATCGTCAACGGACTTTTGGTCTCTCTCATGTAAGAGAGTGTCTGTTTTGTCAGTTCCGCTTCGCTCCAGGAATTTTTCTCATAAGCTTCTGCTAACTGATGTATGTGCTTTGCTGCTTCTTTTGTTTTATGATGCTGATAAAATCGATCAAAAAATAATAACTGAAATATCATAATCATGGCGTAAAACACCAAAAAGAATAAAGCTGTCACAGCGAATAATTTAACGGTGATACCGCGTTTTCTCATGTTATACTCCTTTATTTCATAAGCGTTTTTTAATAACTTAAGCTATGGGTATGTTATTTATGTGTCCACATATACCCCTGCATATTGTACACATTTTTTTCAAGTTGCGGAATCTTTTTTGTACCTGCATATCTCCAGAAAAGAGGGGGATCATGGGCAAAGATAATCAGTATATGAATTACACAAAAGGCAATTTAATATCTTAGTGATATAGCTTGTTTATTGCATACGCGGATCAGCTAATGTTTCGTTAATTATCCTTTCACTAATGAGGTCGAAACAACTCATATTCATAAGTTGTCCCATCCCCTGTCCCCGATATGATAAAATAAGACATATCTCAACACATAGGATGAAAAATATGAAAGAACTAAAAGAAGCACTTGCTTTATATCCAAAGAAAACAATCGATATTAATCAACTACAAGAATTATCATCACCTTTTTTCGATAGCTATGAAGCTTTTGCTGAAGAAGTGCTTGCTTTAGAAGAAGCGGGCATTTTAGCGATGGTGAAAAGCAAAGGGCGTTCACCTAGAAAACCTTCTGTCGCCTTGCATTATCGTATTCAAAAAGCGAAGTTAAAACAAGCGCATCACCACCTCTTACAACAGTACCGTATTCAATTCCATCGTGAAATAAACCTTGACTATTACTATCAACATGATCCGAAACAGTTGCAGAAGGATTTACCCTACTTACGACAAATAGATCAATATATACGAACAAATGGTTTTCCTACAGAAGCGATTCCAACACCAGAAAGAAGCTATGAGATTGCTGGTGATGAGAAATGGATAACTGAGAAAAAAGGTAAAGAATTATTAGAACGGGTTCACCTATTCGATAAAATGAAAATAATGCCTGTATCAGAACCATTAAAATATGCGATTAATCCCAATCAAGTACAAGAGCCCAAACAACTCCATTTAATTGTTGAGAATAAAACCACCTATCAAGGTCTATTGCCAGCCATCAAACAAACAGCCTTTGCCACCTTGATTTATGGAAGTGGCAAAACGATCATACAGAGTATCGAGCAATTTAATCAGCAATATCCAATCACTGCTGACCACCACTTCTTTTATTTTGGTGATATCGACCGTGAGGGGATATCGATCTGGCATAGTTTGGCGAACAAAATCGAACTACGTTTAGCGTTTCCTTTTTACCGAGCTTGCTTGGCAAAACAGCCTGCGCAAGGTAAAGCCTATCAAAGAAAGCGTGAGGGAGCAGAGGATGCCTTTTTACAGTGGTTCGATCAACAAGAGCAGCGTCAAATCAAGCGATTACTCGCTGAAGGCTATTATTACCCACAAGAAACATTAAGAACAAAGGAATTACAACAAATATGGGAGGGATCAAATTGGAACGACATGATATAGCAACGATTACAGCAGGCTATCAGGAACGGATTCGTCGTCTGGCGTTATTTGATCCCTTAACGGATTTAGAACGTAAACGGGAAAAGGATGAGAATGGTAAGTTAATTGATATGAAAGGTTTAGGACTATTAACGTTACTATTTTTCTTTGAACAAAAAGTGATGCGTCACTATAAAACAGGGGTAAAGCAGTTAGCTGCCTTTATTCAAGAAGTGACGGCAGAACAGTATCAGTTACAAGCAAGTGATTATTCTCGTCTTGCTAGTAGTCTGATCGATAATTTTCGTCCAGGGACAGGGGTCAAGCGAACCTATTCCTTCTATAACTGGGAAACAGGTCAAGACGAACAGCTCGAATATTCGATTCTCAAAACGAATAATTTTAATCCAACGACAAATGAACAGTTTTATACGTTAGACGATGATGGCTTGGAACTTGTCTTTGCTACAAAAGAGTTCTATAGTGAATTTCAATTATCGATTAATCAATTGATGCTTCGTAAACAATTAGAGCGCGGCGAGTTCAATGGGGCATTAAGACAAGTCAATGAAATGCGTGTCGCAGTAGAAAGTATTGATGAGCGGATGCTGGCACTCAAACAGGAAATTCAACGCAGTATTGTTTCAGAAGAAACGTTTGATCGTTATAAAGAGTTATTAAATGATAGTTACAGTCGTTTGCAGCGTGAAGATGATGAATTTAAAGAGTTGCGCCAATTTGTGAAAGAAACGAAGGACAGGCTCTATGCGAAAGATATTCATCGCAAAGAACAAAAAACGTATGATTTAATTTTGACGATCACTAGAGAGCTAGAGGCGGTTCACTACGATCATTCGAGACTACTAGAACAGACCTTATCATTAAAAAATACGACCTTAATTACAGCGCAAGAGTCGTTGTATTACACGGGAATTGAAGCGTTTAATTTCGATCATGAAATTACCTCGCATATTATTTCGGTGCCGTTGCCACTGGAAACGATGAAAGGTGTGCTCCATCCGTTCTTAAAAGTAGAGGAAGAACGAACCTGGTCACCACTAACACTTTTTGCTGATCAAACTATTGTCGAAGATCAACAAGCAGATCAAACGACGACAATGCCTGAAGCGGAAAGTGATGAGGAAATCGATGCTAGAGCAAAAGCGTTAAGAAAACTATATAAAAAACTAATGGAAGAATTATTATCTGTTTTAAGTAAGATGCGAGAAATCAGACTATCTGCCTTTTTTGACTATTTAACCGAGACCAATCAAGCCCAACTGTACGCATCAAGGTCTTTTTATGAATTTTGGTTAATCTTACATCAGCGTTCACCGATAACGCGTGGTAATATGGAGCATGACGAGGATGGTAAATCGCTATTAACCGAAGCATTGTACATCCTTGGTGATAATCGTTTAGTTATTACCGAAGAGAAAGCCATTTTAAATCGTTATAAACGTTATTCCATTCAAGAGATGGTGATCCGATTGGAGGAGTCATAGTGCATTACAGTGAGGAAAAGGTAATCGAAGCCTTTCGTATTTATACGAAATTAGCGCGTACGTCTGTTACAGATCAAGAAGCGGTCCAGCTATATCGAGCCGACGATGATATTCGTAGTTTACTAGATTTATATGCAAAAGAAGTAGATGCTGTTATCGTTAATACGAGTGAACATTTATATTTAATTCCTGAGACGAAATTGTCGAGCTTTCATGTTAGTAATGACTGGATTAAACGCCATTATTTGCGTTCTGGCGCTACTAATGCAGATATTTACTTACTGTATTTTACGACGATCATTTTGTTTGGTAGCTTCTATAATTCTTATCAAAGCGCACGCCCGACACGTGATTTCTTACGGATCGAGGAGTGGATGCACCAGATTCAGGAACGGATTGAGCAATTGCAGGCCTTAGAAGAAGAAGTTTTAAAGGAAAAAGAGCGTGAATTCTCCTATAACTGGCGCCAAATAGTCGATAAATGGAATGATATGAATGATGTGAAAGAGAGTGCCAAACGTCAAACAGGTAATACGATTAGTCGCTATAGCTTTATCGATACTGTGAAGCGTTTTTTACTTGATCAAGATTTAGTCAAAGGCCTTGGAAATCAAGAAATAACCTTAACTGATAAAGCGCAAACCATTATCCAGCGCTATTTTATGGAAGTGGAATATAACAAAGGAATCCTTACATTCATCTATGAGATGGAGGGAGAGAATACAGATGCCAACGATTAGTAAAATTCGCTTAGCCAATGTCATCTATGAGGAAGGCAATAAACGTTATAATGATGAATTATTTTTATTTGATGGCTACAATGGGGCAATTCTATTAGAAAATGGTGGCGGTAAAACGGTGTTGATTCAAACAGCACTACAGGCAATGCTACCACACACAGAGCTCGCTAGTCGCAAAATCGGCAAAACATTAACATTAGAAAGCGCGCCTGCCCATATTGCGGTCGAATGGATCATTAATGACAAACCAAGGCGTTACGTCGTGACAGCTGTTACCCTTTATATGAATAAGCATGGTGTCGACTCGCTCCGTTATGTCTATGAATATCAGCATGGCGATCCCCATGCGATTGAGGAGATCCCTTTCGTCCGTGAGGTGCAAGGTGGTAAACGTCCTACTGAGCGCGGGGAAATACAAGATTACTATAGTATGATGAAGGATAAATCTTTGTCAGCGAATACCTTTGCCACGATTAAAGAGTATCGCCAATACATTGAAGACAACTATCAGATTATTGCCAGCGAGTGGGAGAACATTGTCAAAATCAATAGTTCAGAAGGTGGTGTTGAAGCCTTCTTTGAAGCGTGTAAAACGACAAATCAGCTGTTTGATCGCTTGCTAATTCCAACCGTTGAAAGCGCGATGGCTGGTCATAATCCTACCCTTTTTGCTGATTTGTTTGAGCAACGGTATGAAAGCTTTAAAAATTATCAAAAGTTAAAAGAAACGATTGCTGAAAACCAGAAGATCCAGGATGAATTAGTTGGCTATACGACTGCTTTTGAGCGTCTCCATACGAAAGAGCAACAATTGCTCGAGGCGAAGCAACGAACCAAAGGAATCTGGGAACAAACCAAAGCAGACAAACAGACCTTTTTAACAGAAAAAGAAGCGATTGAAGCAAAAATAACTAACTGGCAGGATGACACGCACCAACATAAAGCGAAGATCGCTTCCAGCGAAGTTGCCGCAAAAGAAGCAGAAAAAGAGCAAATGAACAAAGAATTTCAAAACGCCAAGCTTCTTTTGCAAGAACAAAAAACAACGGTAGCTGATATCGAAGAGCGTCACGCAGCATTACGGTATGCCAAATTTGCCGAACAACAACAAGCAGCAAATGAATCCTTATCCTTTATCCAAGATCAAATTGCTTCGTTCGAAAAGGAAGCAGATATCGAGATGTTAAAGGATCAGCTGATAGAAGTAGAGCAAGCCTTACATGGTGCCTATCAAGCTCAAATCGATGACATTAACAAGCAACAACAAGACTTACAACGGGAAAGGAATCCATTACAAGAGCAAATCAAAACCTTAGAGAAACAACTCACCAACCATGAGCAAACGGAGCAACAGTGGAGTAACGAGGTAAACAAGCTTCAATCTTTTATCGAAACTCGTGAAAAAGATAGTGATCGCTTGCGTCAAGCACTGCTCGCGAATCCAGAACAGGAAACAATTGAAGAGCTATTACCAAAATGGCAAGCTCGTTACCAAGTGTTAGATGATGAATTGGTTCACTTGAAAACAGAAAGAAAACGATTGGCGCGTGAAATAGACGAAAAGCAGCAAGAAAGAAATCACTTACAAAAGAATTTCCAAGAACAAGCTTTACAAATACAGCGTGTCGAACAGCAGTTACAGGCGATGTCAGATGAAGAGCAACAATTGGTCGAGTCTCTGGCGATATTAAGAAGTGCTTGGCAGGATGTTGCAGGTATTCACTTACAGCAACAATCGATCGAAGGTCAACTCGAAAACTATATTGAAAAACAACGAATCGAGCGCAAGAAATGGTTGGATAAGGAGCGGGTTGCGTTACGCTATGTTGATGACTACGGGGAGCAAGAGACTTTCTTCAGTGATCCATTCCTCTCCGAACAAATCGAGCTATGGAAGAATCAACTCGATTATCTGGAAACAGGTGTGAATTATCTCAACCAGCTACCAGAAGAGCAGCAGGCATTGTTAAAGCAGGCGACGTTATGGCCGAGTATTTTGGTGACAACGACAAAGGCAAAGCCCCGATTAATCAAGCGTTTAGAACAGGTTTCCGATCGCTTTACCTTGCCGGTGATGGTGGTGACGACAGAAGAAGCAACCGCTATAACGGATATCGAAAAAGGCAACTGGATCGTCCCGAATCATTGGCGTGACAACATAGACTCCGAAACGTTTATCGCATGGCAACAGCAATTAAAACGTCATGCTGGCGAGATCACAACAACAAGAGAAAACGTTGAGATCGAGCTGAAAAGCTGGGAGCAAGCGTTGACACAATTCCGCCAGTTTTTAAGGAAGTATCCTTTTCAGCAGGTAGAAGACTGGCAAGAGCAGTTACACAGTCTGCAAACAGAGCAGGAAAATCTAGCAGCCAAGATCGAGCAAACAGACAAACAAATTACGGATCATCAAGCAACCATCGATAAATATCGTAACAGAGCAGAAGAAGCAGAGGCTGAGCGCACCGGAATCGAATCAAAACTGCGAGATGGCCAGCAATATGTAAGCTTCCAAAAGGAAATCTCCCAGCATCAGCAGGAAGTTGACACATACCAAGAACAACAACAGGAACTAGCGCAGAAAATCAAGCAGACGAAACGATCGATGACTCGTTATCAAGAAGATGTCGATCTGTTAAACGACCGTATTCGTGATCTAGAGATGAAACAAGAAGTAATCACCAGTGAAGAGCAATATCAGGAAGTAGCAACATTACCAGCAACGTTCACAGATGAAAGGATCACCAGTCTGAAATCAAAACGCAAAGAATTACAGCTACAGAAAGAAAAGATCACACGTCAAACCGGTGAATGGGAAGCGAAACAAGAAACCGAACAGCAGCGGATCGAGACGACTACAGAACGGATGGACGAAATTGAACAAGCTTTCCCATCCGTTGATAAAACAGAAGTATTCCCAGCTGATGGTGACCAGTATATTGACCGATTACACGGACAATTACAGACAGCAAAAAGCGAATTAACCGAAATTAGAGCAACCTATCAAACGACTGAACGAGATTTACATGTCAAACAAGAGTTACTAAATGAAGCATATAAAGACTTTTATAAACGATTCCCTGATGACGAAGTGGAGCGATTTGAGCAAGACTTAACCGTTGTTAACGAACAGTTACAACAAGAGCAAACCGAGCTAAAAAAGCAAAAAGCTTATCTCGATCAAGAGTTCAAGCGTGTGAACAAGGAGTTAGCTAGTCTTGATGAAGCGGAGAGGCTATTGGAGAATTTTATAGAAGGGTATCACTTTAACGCACCAGGAATTGCGAGTATTACGTTAACCGAACAAGAGGAGACTGATTTTCAATACCAGCGTAAACGTTTTGCCAAACAAGCGACAGATAAGCTAAAAGAAATGAAGCAGCTAGTCGATGACGAAAGCGAGCTTGTCCGTCTTGCTAGGGATCAGTTCCGTATCTTTTGTCGAACAAAAATTACCGATAAAAAATTACAACAAATGGCGATTCAAGGAGTCGAACAGAAGCGTGACTATCAGGAAGTCGTCACCTTTAAACAGAATATGTTCGCAAGCATTCAACGAATCACTAAATATGCCAATGAGCATATTCGCAAAAGTGATGAAGAACTTCAACTTTTTATCAATCAAATTCATACCCATTTGCAAACATTAGTCGAAGAACTCGAGCAAATCCCGAAGAAAACGAGAGTGAAAGTGGATAACTGGAAGCCAATCTATAGCTTCTCCATTCCAAAATGGGAGCCAGAAGACGGCAAGTTACGCATTCGTGATCATACCGAGTGGATCATTAACCAATTAGATGGTGAGAAATACCACAATGAGCAAGGGCATCAGGATATGAATAAGATTCGTGTGGATTTAGAAAAATGGCTGGAATCCAAGCAATTACTCAAGGTTGTCATGGATCGCGATGTGATGAAGGTGCATTGCCGTAAAGTAACCAATGATAATCAAATTTCTACACGCTCTTATTCCTGGGAGCAAAGCAATGTCTGGTCAGGAGGAGAAAAGTGGAGTAAAAACATGACGCTCTTCTTAGGCATATTAAAATATGTAGCAGAAAAGAAAAAAGCCAACTTAACCGACCGTGCTGTTATTTTAGATAATCCATTTGGCAAAGCATCAAGTGATCATGTTCTAAGTCCGGTCTTTTTTATCGCCGAGCAGCTGGGCTTCCAAATCATTGCGTTAACGGCTCATGCTGAAGGCAAGTTTCTGCAGGATTACTTCCCGATTATTTATAGCTGTCGATTACGCGCGTCAAAGGACACCAACAAAAAAGTCATGACAACAGATAAATGGATGCATCATGCTTATTTTCAGGATCATGAGCCAGCTGTTATTGATCGGTTAGGGCAGGCAGAGCAGTTGGATTTGTTTGAATGATAGGGTTATGTGGTGATTCAGCCATTGAAATGAGCCACTTCTGACATACTAATGACCACTAAAAGACAAAAAGTGTACCAAAGAATGACAGGATTGTACACACCACTCCAACCTTCTGGTGAAACCATACTTTATTTTTGAGAACTGAAAATAAAGTATGGTTTTTTAGCCAATCATCCAGTACATAGCTTATGGGTAAGATTAACTCTTTTATGGTGTAGTAGACTGATACTGTAAAACAAATTATTTCCATAATTTTATTGTGAAGATTTGTTTAAAACGTTCTTTAATGGTAAAGCCCATTATAAGACTAACAAAGGCTTTTTGCTGTTGATGAGAGTAGAAGGCGCATACACAATTTTAATTGATGAACCTAAAGTTGTCTTTTTAATATTTCTTAATCTAGAATTTCTTCTACCCTCTGCTTTACCACTACTTGTGATACGGTTCCCCTCTATTAATCCGAAACCCACGATAAACCTGCTCCAACAATACCAAGCGCATCAATTGATGAGGAAATGTCATTTTTGAAAAGGACAATGCTAAGTCGCTTCGTTTTTGTACTCCCTCACTGATTCCTAAAGACCCACCAATGACAAAGGCGATTTTACTTTTACCGTATGTAGCTAGCTCGTCCATTTTCTTGGCTAGCTGTTCTGAGCTTAGCATCCTGCCATTGACCTCTAGTGTGATGACATAGGTGTCTGCGGAAAGCTGTGATAAGATGCGCTCGCCCTCCCTCTCCTTGACCTCCAGCATTTCTGCTTCGCTCATATTTTCTGGTGCTTTTTCATCCGCTACTTCTTTTATCGACACTTTGGCGTAAGCGTTTAACCGTTTCATGTATTCGTCAATACCTTGCTTCAAGTATTTTTCTTTTAATTTTCCAACCGATACAATCGTAATTTTCATAATACGTAACTTCCTTTTTCGAATTTTTCTATCCCTTATTTCAGCATAATACCATACAACCCATTTCCTTCAACTTACCAATTAAAAACTACACTACCAACCAAACAACAGCATATAGTGCGAACATACAAACAAGACTAATACAAAGTAACATCCTTGTTGTTCGCTTCGATAAACGCTGCATTTGTTTTCCTCTATACCAACCTGAGAATTGATACTTATTTCGATAAAAAATATAGATGACCCCTACTACCCCTACTCCTTGAAGAAGTCGAAAGAAGAACAAATATCCATTGTCCTCGATTAGTTCTTGAACGTCTAGGTTGGTCGTATTTTCAAAAACACCATTCACAACTATTCCAATTAACACAAAAAAGAAAACTATAACCACAAGCACACGGACAATTTCCAATATAGCTGATAGCATAACCTTCATCCCCAACACCCCATCGTTTTTTCTTTACTATAACAAATTCTCCTCGCAGTTTACATAAATCTTCCAAAAATTAACTTGTCCTCTTGAATTCTTTCTTGTATTATATATCTAAATGATACATATCATATAGATAGGAATGAACAAATATGAATAAAACTTACAATCACACCACCTATGCATTGCTTGGAATATTAACGACGGATTGTCGTACGGGGTATGAGATAAAGCAATTGATCGATCAGAGCTTAAATCACTTTTGGAAAATTAGCTATGGACAGATTTATCCAACCTTAAAAAAGCTAGTAGCCGATCGGTTAGCAACCGTTACGACGACAGCTCAGGATGGGAAGCCAGATCGCAAAGAATATACCTTAACCGCAGAAGGTAAAAAAGCGTTACAGGAATGGCTGGAGCAGCCGCTTCAGCAGATTCCTGTCGAGCGAAATGAAGTCATTTTGAAGCTTTTCTTCAGTCGCCATCAGCGTACAGAGCATACCCTAGCGCTACTACAGGACTACAAGCAAAAATTACTGGAGCGTTATGAAACCTATCAATCCATCGAACAAATGATCAAAGGCAGCCACCTAGAAAGCGCGGATGCAAACTATTGGCTGTACACGTTGGATTATGGCAAGCGGATGACGAAAGCCACCATGGAGTGGTGTGAGGTAACCAAGGGACAAATCAATCAGGAGGAGGATTAAGATGGGGAAACAGATCTTTCACGGTCGCTATACGACAGAAAATGATGAGGATATGGTTGTCTTTCTAATTGGCATGCGGATTAATCGTCGGCTGGCTGTTCACAAATGGCTGCCTGTTTTTACTGCAATGCCTGGCATGATTAAGGAGCTGTATACACATCAAGAGGAGTTAGGGTTTCTAGCGATGGAGAATTACTTCGGCTTACGAACAACGGTGATGATCCAATATTGGCAGTCGACAGAGCATTTGTTGAACTATGCAAGGGGGCAGAAGCATTTGGCTGCTTGGCAGGCATTTAATCAAAAGGCGAGCGCTACGAATGCTGTTGGTATCTATCATGAAACATATGTTGTTCCAAAAGGGAACTATGAATCGATATATGGAAATATGCCATTATATGGGCTTGGGAAAGCAAGAAAGCATATCCCGATCACAAAAGAACGAATCACTGCTAGTAAGCGATTGAAGGCTCAAAAATAACATCCGCAAATAACACTTGGGTGCAATCAACTAGCCATCCCATTATAGGAGTAAATCATAACAATCCTTTCCAATCAATCATAGCTCCTCCATCGATTTTATAAGTAAGAGTCATCCATAGTACTTATAAAATCTATCAAGCTGCTACATTCATCTAGTTGCCAATATCAACCGAAAAGCTTACATTTTATCTAGCTACTCGATTGCTAAAGCTCCAATCCATCGTCCATAAAACAAAAAGTCATTCTTCATCAATCACTGTTTTGATGAGAATGACTTTAGCTTGCACTTATAAGGATTGCCCATTGGAAGTAATCACAGCTTGATACCAATGGTAGCTTTGCTTTTTAATTCGCTCCAATGTTTTAAGATCCGTATCATCACGATCAATATATACTAAGCCATATCGCTTTCTGAATCCACTTGATGTACTGAGCAGATCGATAAATGACCAAACAACATATCCCCAAACTTTAACCCCATCCTGCATAGCTAAATGCAATTGGATTAAGTGATTTCTTAGAAAATCAATTCGCTCTTCATCAAGAATTTCCTTCTTCTCCGTTAATTCATCCATCGTACCAATTCCATTTTCTGTAATCAGCACAGGAACATCATACCGATCATAGATATCATTCAATAAATATCGCAATCCGACTGGATCAATCTCCCAATCCCACTGCGTTTTATTCGTATAAGGATTAGCTGCTCCCTCGTACAAACCAGGGATATTTTCAAATTGTGTCTCGTCAGCTTCCCCATCATAATTAAGCTTTAATTCTTTCTCCGCTGTATCCTTTGGTACAAATTTCACAACACGAGATTGATAGTAATTGATCCCGATAAAATCTGGCTTGGCCGTCTTGATGCATGCCATATCTCCAGGTTCTATCGTTGGCTCTACTCCTTTATGGACCATATAATTCCACACCGATTGTTTGTACTTCCCCTTCATGTAAAGATCCATAAACAAATAGGTTCTTAAATCATCAGCATGTTTGGCAGCTAAGATATCCTCTGGCTTGGCCGATGCAGGATAGTTAGGAATGATCCCTAATGCTGGACCAATTTTCGCATCGGCAATCGTTTGCCGACAACGGTGGATCGCCTTAGCATGCGCGACTGTCATAATATGATTCATTTCAAATTTCTGCTTTTCTAATGGGAGCTGCTCATCAAACTCCATTAAATAAGGAAGTTGAAACATGTTACTCTGTTCATTAATCGTAATCCAATACTTTACATCATTACCAAAATGATCGAATAGCACCTGACAGTATTCTTCAAAATCTTTGATTATCTTCCGTGACGACCATCCCCCATACTCATCTTGTAAGCATTGAGGAAGATCAAAATGATAGATTGTAACAATTGGCTCAATATGGTATTCTTTCAATTTAGCTATGATGTTTCGATAAAAATTAATTCCTTCTTGATTGACCGCTCCTCTACCATTGGGAAGGATACGAGGCCATGAAATAGAGAAGCGATAGGCTTTTAAACCTAAGTCCTTCATCAATTCAACATCAGTTTCCCAAAGCTGATAATGCCCAGAAGCAACACTAGGATCCGCATATTGGTTATTGATATTTTTTTCAACAACCGATAGTGTTTTACCATTCGTTAGATGTGCACCCTCACACTGATAAGAAGATGTACCAGCTGCCCAAAGGAATGACTCCGGAAACGTAGAATTTGTTGTATAAAGCATCTTTCACCACACCCATCTCATGATTTTTTAACTTTCTATCTATATTTTGCTACTGTTCATCTGAACGCTATATCATGGACAACGGGCCAGTAAACTAGCTTGACCGTTATTTTTTCTCTAGACGGCTAATTCTCTCATCGAGACCGCGACAGATCGTTACTAGATTTTTTGCCGTATTCCACTCACTCATCACCGTCATGAGATGATCCTGAGCATGCGTAAATAATAGCGAGAACGTAATTTCCTCTCCTCTGGCTTCACCTTGAATCGTATCTGTTTGTACAGAATGAGCCGTTGTTATATGCTCTTTAGCCTGCGCCAACTTTTCTTCAGCAGTTGTGAAAGCAAAGACTTCCATCTCCTTTAATGCTGCTTGAATCTCTTCTCGTGCATTACCGGCTGCCAAAATAATTTTCATTGCAACCTCATGAATATTTTCCGTATTCTTTTCCATAAAACAGCCTCCTTTACTACTCCGTAGCCTCTTCTTTAACCTTTTGATTATCATAAACTTTAAAGAATGGATACCAAATGATAAATGATACTACTAGAATAAGAACTAATAAAATCAATCCTCGAAAATCAGTATTAACTAAGAAAGTAGAAATTCCCACTGGTAAATACCATAACTGCAATACCTCTGATGGTATCGTAACCATCCCAAGGTTTAAAACAACATACGTAATAACTGGTATGATGATTCCGTTTAGCCACATCGGCACCATGAGAATCGGATTAAAAGCAATAGGTGATCCGAAGATAACCGGTTCGTTAATATTAAAAATAGAAGGTACTATCGTTACTCGTCCTATGGCTTTTAAGTGCTTCGATTTAGCGAGCAACACCATGAGCACAACTAAAGGAAGTGTCGTACCCATTCCGCCAATCCATACCCATGCCATCATTGTTTCAAACACATGAATGTTTTCCGGCTGTATGCTTTGGCTTACATTAGCGGCATTTTGTTCTACACCCGAAACCCAGATCGGAAAAATGATCGGGTAAAGCGCCCAAGGGCTAATTCCAAACGTATATAAAAACACACATAAAAACGTGATTAATACAAACCCGACAAAGCTTTGACCAATTTGATTTAAAGGCTCAAACAGGCTAATAATTACCAGATAAAGGTCAAAGTCCCAAACAAATGTGAATAGCCATCCGCCAAGCAACAATAATGTTATAGGCAAAATGGTATCAAACCATACGATAATGAAATCAGGTAGTGAACTAGAGCTTTTAAAAAAAGAAAATTTACTAAACTGATAAAAGACAAATCCGACTAATAGCCCGACAAATAACGAAACAAACATACCATTCGCTCCAAACCTTTCAAAAGCAAAGGATATGGCTCCTTCATCCGTAAATTCGGGTGCGAGTAACATTAAAAACATCGCTGCCCCAGTTAATCCAGCAACTAGTCGCCTATCTGTTTTCTTTAACTTATCCATAATGAAATAGGGAGTTAAAAATGCAATAAATAAGCTCATTAATCCAAACGAAAAATCACTTATTGGCTGTAGGTTAGGCATACCAGAAATAAAATCATTTAAAATCGATATCAGTGTTATTAAAGAGCCTACGAGAATAAGTGGCAAAACACCCATAATTGCTTCTTGAATAGCTGAAACCCAAGCATTTCTTGTGATTTTGTTCATCCGAGGTGCAAATGATTCATTCATCCATTGAATAAATTTTTTCATGCTATATTTCACCCTCTATGATTATTATTTTTCTTCGAGTTGATGAATAATAATATCTAAGCCCTTTTCTCCATCTAGCAGGCCATATGTGGATGGATCAATTAGTGTGCAAGGAATGCCGCTTCCATTTAGCTGCTGTTCGATATCCTGTTGGATATAGCTAAGGTGTGGGGCAATGAGTACAACGTCAATTTGATTCATATATTCTCTTAATTCAGATTCTCCGCGAGCAATTACTTCGATTTCCATTCCTCTTTTTTTCGCCGCTTTCCGTATATTCTGAGCCAAAAATCCACTAGATGCTCCTCCACTACAAATTAAAAGTGCTGTTTTTTCCATTGAAGCTCCTCCTCATTACTTGTTGTACTGTAATTATGTAACAAATCCTTATAGGTTTACCAATCAACTTATTGCCTACTGTTCGGCAAAAAGCTGATTATAAAATGACTAAAAAATAGGGTAAGCTATAATATAATAAGGTTTGAGAAGAAATGGTTGAGAAGGCTTTGCACGTTATTGTTTCGAATCGGCTACTCTTTTTTGAACAAATACTAGAAGGAAGTGGGGGTGCCTTCATGCGTAAGGATAAGAAGGAATTACTTATTGAATACTTGCAGGAGAAAAATGATTGGGTCCAAACAAAAGAGCTAACAGAACTCTTGAATATTTCACCGCGTACGTTGAGAAATTATATCTCGCTTTTCAATCATCCTTCATCCGATGTACACATTGAATCCTCTCATCTTGGTTATCGCTTCGTTGGTTTTCGGAAGAATGATATGCCTCATGAGAAAAAATCTGAAGCAAGCCGATCCGTTATTCAAACGCCGTCACAACGTATGTATTATATGTTACAACAGCTCGTCTTACTGCCAGAGGGGATCGACCTCTTTGAAATAAGTGATTACCTCCATATCAGTATGCCTACGGTGGAAAGGGATATGCAAAGTTGTCGATCATTTTTAAAAAACTTTGATTTACAGCTATGTCGAAAAAAAGATCAGCTCTCCTTGAGTGGTTTGGAAAGAAATAAGCGTAAACTGATGAGTGCCATTTATTTTAAAGAATATAATACAACCTTTTATAATATTATTGATTTGGAAGAGGTGTATGATTATGACCTTCATGCGTTTCGCGATCGCCTGTTACAAATCTTAAATAATCATGGCTTAGACATTAATGAATATACCATTGGTAACATTATCTACCATATCGTCATCTCGATTGAACGTATCAAGGACGAACAATATATCCAAAAATTTTCATATGAATTTGAACAGCCGTTAATTCCAGCCGAGGTGCTAACTGAGGTTAAACATTTGATAGAAGACTATTTTCATGTGTTTATTAGTAATGCTGAAATGAACTACCTGCAATCATTATTAGCAAGTAAAACTACCATTAATCTAAAAGATGAGCGCTCAACTAATCTATTCAACAGCTTTATCAATGAAAAGTACATCCATTTAGTACAAAAGATTATCGAAAAGGTTAACGATAGCTATCTAGTTGATCTTGCCGATGAAGAATTTCAAGCAAAGTTTGCCCTGCATATTAAAAATATGGCGGTAAGGGCGGCGAGTGGATTTTCATCCAAGAACCCGTTAACCCAGACTATTAAAACCTCCTCTCCGCTTATTTATGATCTAGCGGTATTTATTTCAAACATCATCACGGAAGAGGAGCATGTAAAGCTACCTGAGGATGAAATCACGTATATAGCCTTACATGTTGGGAGTTGCCTAGAATTAAAACAACATACAATGACAAAGATTCAGGCTATCCTAATTACTCCCGGCTATTATGATATACACAAAGATATACAGAAAAAAATACGAAAGCATGTTGGCAATCAGATAACATTCAAACAGGTAATTACGCAAATGGATTATCAGTTATCAATGAATGCAGATATGATCATCACTACAATGCCGACAACCGCTTCTGGGAATACTCCTACGCTAACGATAAGTCCTTTTGTATCAGACTATGACTTGATAAAGATTCGCGATGAAATAGAGCGCTTAAAAGCAGCCAAGGCTAGAGCAAGAATGAAGCAACAACTACTTTCACTATTTGATGAGCGTCTATTTGTCCGAGGTAAATCATTTGCCAATGAAACAGAAACAATAAACTATTTAGGAAAGAAGATGATAGATCATGGACTTGTTCCTAAAAACTATCTTGGAGATGTACTCAAACGGGAGAAGATGTCTTCCACAGCGTTTAATCAAATTGTCGCTGTTCCGCACTCCATGAAAATGGACGCCTTACAAACAACTATTGCTATTCTTATACCCAAGCAACCGATCCATTGGGGAGAAAGTGACAACGTCCGCATTGTTTCACTGATTGCAATGAGCCAAAAGGAAAGAAAGATCTATCGGGAAATTTATGATGAATATATAAAAGTGTTAACAAATCCGGCAAACGTTTCCCAACTTGCAACATCAACTAACTTTCAGGAATTTATTGACCAATTGTCAATATTAATGGGAAATGACGCTTAATCTTAGGAATAGAACAAAACAAACTAACAAATGAGATGAGTGATTAAATATCCGAAACACGGTGCGTATATGAAAAAACAGGATATCTCCTTCTCTATTGAGTAATCCTTAAATTTTAAATATATTGGGCCATATGATAGATATTTTCATCATAAAAAAGCTACCATGAAAGAATGTATGCAGACTTTCGAGGTAGCCTTATATTTCCTCTATTATTAACCTGTTAATATATCTTCCTTAGGATGAGCTATCTCTTCGGACAGCTCCCTTCCTCTCTTTCTACCATTTCACTACATAGCTAGCTTCATAACGATTCATTTTATCAATTAATGCTGCTGGCTCTTCGGCAACAATAATCATATCGCGATATTCCTTTTTCATAAATCCTTCATCAATTGTATGGTCTAGCATTTGAATTAGTGGATCGTAAAAGCCGTTGACATTCAATAAAGCGATTGGCTTATCATGATATCCTAATTGTGCCCATGTAAACACCTCGAACCATTCCTCTAACGTTCCCGCTCCACCTGGTAATGCTACAAAACCATCGGCTAAATCTGCCATTTTTGCCTTACGCTCATGCATCGTTTCTACTACATGAAGCTCTGTTAAATGCTCATGGGCAATTTCTACATCCATTAGCTTTTGGGGGATTACGCCAATCGCTTGGCCACCTTGATCTAACACAGCATTTGCCACAGCTCCCATACAACCGACCTGGGCACCGCCATATACCAAGGTTTTATTGTTTGCTGCCATCGCTTCACCTAGTTGCTTTGCGTTTTCTATATAAACACTGTCCTGACCAGCGCTTGAGCCACAGAATACAGCAATTCGCTTCAAATCCATCCTCATCACCCTCATTTCTTGATTGTCATACTTCCATTATATCATTCTCACATCAAGTTGCTGCATTTTAATTTATTATGTTTCCTTATCTAATTATTATTGAGAATGGCACCTTCAATAAACGCTACAGCTCTACTAGTCATTTTAGTAAATTCGCAGTTTTCATTACAATCGATTTTATATAAAAATTTTTGTTTACTAGACTCTTGTCATGTGGTTTTCGCCCATCTTTCAAAAAAAGAATTTGCAAGGTAGAGAGGGATTTACGTGACCTTCCTAGAAATAAAGAATTTGATACGCAAATAAGTTTTGCTGGAGGAGCAGTTTGTAAATATTTATTTCAAACAACAGTCGATACGTATGGAGGTAAAGACAGGCTTGTAAAATACTTTCCTAAGTGGGTGTTGTAATTGAATCATTTAAATAGTGTTTTTAATAGAATAGGATTATTAGACTTAATATTTATAGTTCCTATGTTTATGTTATTTTCTTATTTACCTAGCTATAATGTTTGGAGTGTATTATTAAACATAGTTATTTTTTATATTTTTTGCTTTTGGTTTAGCTATGGCTTTTCACATTATTGTTGACTCCATTAAAAAAAAGAAGAGCCATTGACTTTCAACCTGATTAAAATGAATCTGACAAAAGTATTCTATTCACATAATAATCCGAACCATTGTGATATGCTCCCTTTATCGTAGACAGAGAAAATAAAAATTCTCTTACTACTATGAAGGGAGTATTTATTGTGTTTAAAAGAACACCAAGCAGACTGATATTATGTCAATAAAATAGATGCAGCGAATGGGGAGAATTTTTCTTTTCCCTACCGTGCCTCGCTTACTGCCCTCTCTGTTAGGAGAAGGATAATACCTTCTACACAGTGTATGGTTTAAGCGCTTATCATACTTCTTTTCATCGTTAATCGGTGACATGTATTGATTAGTTAAGCCTTTACATTTTATATTTTGACTTTTGCTACAAAATGAGGTACATTACTAATAGACGAACAATCATAATATATTATATAAAATCATTCGGATTTTGGGGTGTAAATCATGGAAAATGTATTTGATTACGAAGATATTCAGCTAATTCCTGCAAAATGTATGGTGAATAGCCGTGCAGAATGTGATACAACTGTTACGTTAGGTGGAAACACCTTTAAATTACCAGTCGTTCCTGCAAATATGCAGACGATCATAGATGAAAAGATTGCTTTGTTTTTAGCAGAAAATGATTACTTCTATATCATGCACCGCTTCGAACCAGAGAAGCGTATTGCCTTTATCAAAGATATGCAAGCGCGAGGCCTAATTGCTTCGATTAGCGTTGGTGTAAAAGAAGAAGAGTATGGATTTGTGAAGCAACTAGCTGATGAGCAGCTAACACCAGAATATATCACCATTGATATCGCTCATGGTCATTCAGAAGCAGTTATTAAAATGATCAAGCATATTAAACAGCATGTACCTCAAAGCTTTGTCATTGCTGGAAACGTTGGAACACCTGAGGCGGTTAGAGAATTAGAAAATGCTGGTGCTGATGCGACAAAAGTGGGAATCGGCCCTGGGAAAGTATGTATTACCAAAATAAAAACAGGCTTTGGTACAGGTGGCTGGCAATTGGCGGCACTTCGTTGGTGTGCAAAAGCAGCAAGCAAGCCAATTATTGCCGACGGTGGCATCCGGACACACGGTGATATCGCGAAATCCATTCGCTTTGGTGCAACCATGGTAATGATCGGTTCATTATTCGCAGGACATGAGGAATCCCCTGGCGAAACGATTGAAAAGGACGGTAAGGTGCTGAAGGAATATTTTGGCTCTGCCTCTGAATTTCAAAAAGGGGAAAAGAAAAATGTAGAGGGAAAGAAAATGCTTGTGGAGCATAAAGGTTCCCTTACGGATACGCTAAAGGAGATGGAGCAGGATCTACAATCATCGATTTCTTATGCAGGTGGCAACAAGCTGGAGTCGATTCGCCATGTAGACTATGTTGTCGTTAAGAACTCCATCTTTAATGGAGATAAAGTTTACTAATTACGTGTTGATGAATAACTTGGTATTTCAAAAGGGACATACGATTAGCCGGGATCTTTTTCAACTAGCCCGTACAATCCCCCAGATAAGATAATGGAAGCCGAACTAGCATCCGTGGATACGACGTTATATCCGGATCATAGTTCGGCTTATTTTTGAAATGGTAATACGTCTTACCGAAAAAACTAGATTCCGAGGGATCTGCTAAGAAAATAGCATACGTCCATAGAACCATGTATCGGAAAATAAATTAACGCTGACAATAACCGCAGGAAGCATCCTCTATGTCAAATTACGATGAAAGCATAAAATGATTATATGGCTTTCAAGATCGCTCCCCTTATAGCACCTCTTTCACTAGACCCTTCTACCTAAATTTTCGTTCAATTCTACGAAAACTGCTATACTAGATGTAGCTAAATCCGCTCGGTAAGGAGGGGTTATTTCTGTGTGGGAATTATTATTAACCATGGTAGAACGGATTGGGATTCTCGTTACGATCGCATTCATCTTAACAAGGTTCCGATTTTTCCGCAGTATGTTCTATCAAAATCAACTGAATCGCCGACAGCAATTTACCGCCATTCTATTCTTCGGCTTCTTCGGCATTATCGGTACGTATTCAGGTGTTAGTCTTAGCACAGAGAATTTGGAGTTTCACCGTTGGGCAGCGGAGCTAACGGCTGATGAAGCAATTGCCAACTCGCGTGTTATCGGTGTGGTAATTGCAAGCCTGCTTGGCGGTCCAACGGTTGGAATTGGCGCTGGGATCATTGCCGGATTACATCGATTTACCTTAGGCGGATTTACGGCAATTGCCTGTGGTCTTGCCACGATAATCGCAAGTATCCTTGCTAGTCTATTTTATAAAAAGCATAAACGGGTGAGACTGCAAACCGCATTTATTATTGGTGCGCTGGCGGAGTCCCTGCAAATGTTAATTATTTTAATGATTGCCCAGCCGTTTGAACAGGCAAGCGCACTTGTGAACATTATTGGCATTCCCATGATTTTAGCAAATGGGCTTGGATCTGCACTATTCCTGCTCGTCATTAAAAATGTATTAAGCGAGGAAGAAAAAGTAAGCGCTCTCCAAGCGCAGAAGACGCTTCGTATTGCCGATCAGACGATTTCTCACCTACAGCATGGATTAACACCAACGGCGGCTGAAGCCGTTTGTCATATTATCCATCAGGAAATTCAAACGAGTGCTGTTTCGATTACGAATCGTTCGGAAATATTAGCACATGTTGGGCTTGGACATGATCACCACCGTACCAATAGTCCGATCCAAACAAAGATCACGCTTGATGCAATCCAACAGGGGAAGGTCTTGATTGCCAATCAGGAGTCGATTCATTGTGCAGTTACGAATTGCCCCTTAGGCGCAGCAGTTATTGCACCACTTAGACAATGCGGAAAAACAATAGGCACCTTAAAGTTCTATTTTCGCTCGGAAAAGGAGATTACAAACGTAACAAAAGAGCTAATTAAAGGGCTTAGCTCGATGATTAGTCACCAGCTTGAAACGGCAGAGGTAGATCGTGCCTATCAATTGGCAAAAGAGGCAGAGATAAAAGCGCTTCAGGCGCAGATTCGTCCACATTTCTTGTTTAATACGCTGAATACGATCATCTCCTTAATCCGCTTAGATCCAGGTAAAGCCCGAAAAATGCTAGTGTCTCTTTCTCATTTTCTCAGGCAAAATCTATCAGCTACGACCCAAAGCACGATCACCTTACAACAGGAATTGGCTCATGTGAAGGCTTATTTATCCATTAAAGAAGAACGATTTAAAAATAAATTAACGGTTAGCTATGAAATCGATCCTTGTGTACTTAACCAGCTTATTCCACCACTTACGCTACAACCAATAATTGAAAACGCCATGAAGCACGGCTTTAAGGATAAAGAAACAGATTGCTTGCTAAAAATAAAAATAAACCGGAATCAAGATCGAATTTGCATCTATGTAGCAGATAATGGCAAGGGAATGAGCACGGAGCTGGCTGAGCAAGTCATTCAAGCGCCTATTGATTCAGCCTCTGGCAGTGGCTTGGCCCTGTACAATGTAAATAGAAGATTAAGCATTATGTTTGGCGAGGATGCTTCGCTGCAAATCAGCAGTAGCATTAATCAAGGAACTGCTATTCAGTTTTCCATACCCTATAAGGAGATGTCACAACAATGGATCAGTTAATTCAAACACTTATTGTGGATGATGAATTATATAGTAGAGATGAATTGAAGCATTTATTAAGCAGCTTTCCTTCTATTCAGCTCGTTGATGAAGCTGCGTCTGGCGAGGATGCTGTGATAAAGGCCCTTCAGCACCAGCTAGATGTTGTCTTCTTGGATGTAGAAATGCCAAAGATGGATGGGATGAAGGCAGCAGAAGCCATTCGAAAGCTGAAGCATGCACCGTTAATTGTGTTTGCAACTGCCTATCCACAATTTGCAGCGGAGGCATTCCGTCATGATGCTGTGGATTATTTGCTGAAGCCCTATGATGAGGAGCAATTACAGGAGACAATTCAACGAATTGAAAATAAATTATTTACTAGCCAGCAGACCGATAAAACGAAACCAACGGGTAAGCTAGCCGTTGATGCGGATGGGGAGATCTTTTATCTGGAGCCAAAAGAAATTCTCTATATGTCACGGGTGGATAAATTAACAAAGCTGATTACGAAGACCGGCGAATATGAAACGAAGATCCCATTAAAGGAATTAGAAAGCAGGCTGCTTGCATACGGATTTTTCCGAATTCATAAAAGCTTCTTAGTGAATTTAGAATATGTTAGCCGGTTAACCCCATGGTTCAATGGTGCCTATCACCTGCATGTAGATGGACATGACGAAGTGTTATCCGTAAGCAGGAATTATGCCAAAGCATTAAGACAGCGTTTAGAAATCTAGTAAGCTATTTCACATCTTAATAGAACAAGCTAACATGTTAATCTGATTTTTCTACGTGTTATTCTCCATTCCCCCTTTCTTTCTTAGGTTTCTTTTATACTTGATGTAATCGCATTCATTTATAGAAATAGGGGGAGAGCGCGTTGTATACTTTTTTAGCTGGAATTGCACTACTGATTATCGGTTATTTCACATATGGTAAATTCATTGAAAAATTATTCGGTGTAAAACAGGAGCGAGCAACACCTGCTTATGTAAACGCTGATGGGGTAGATTATATTCCAATGAGTACCGCAAAAAATTCATTTATCCAGCTGTTGAATATTGCTGGTACTGGCCCTGTATTTGGACCAATTATGGGAGCACTCTATGGACCAGCAGCCTTCATTTGGATTGTTGTTGGCTGTATTTTTGCAGGTGCGGTACACGATTATTTAACAGGGATGATTTCCATTCGTAATCGTGGTGCCCATTTACCGGAATTAGCTAGTAAATTTTTAGGAAAGGTCATGAAGCATATTGTAAATGCATTCGCTGTTCTGCTCCTTTTATTAGTAGGTACGGTATTTGTCTCAACACCAGCCAGCCTGCTTCACTTACTGACAGATGGTAGTGTTGCCGTGTGGATCTTTATTGCTGCTATTTTTGTTTATTATATTGTCGCTACATTACTTCCAGTAGATAAAATCATTGGCAGACTCTATCCATATTTTGGCGCACTGCTATTACTAAGTGCACTTGGCGTTGGTGTTGGATTAGTAGTCACTGGTGCACCGATTCCTGAGCTGTCCTTACAAAACTTCCACCCAGACCATGCACCTATCTTTCCTTTATTATTTTTTACCATTACTTGCGGTGCGCTTTCTGGATTTCATGCAACGCAGACACCGATTATTTCGCGTACAACGAAGAAGGAAAAAGAAGGACGTAAAATTTTCTACGGTATGATGATTGCTGAAGGGATTATTGCAATGATTTGGGCAGCGGCAGCGATGAGCATGTTTGATGGCTATCAAGGACTAAGTGATATCTTAGCAGCTGGCGGACCAGGAGCAATTGTAAGTGAATCCTCCACAGTATTACTAGGAGCAATCGGTGGAACACTTGCTGTCCTAGGTGTCATCGTTTTGCCAATCACGTCCGGAGATACTGCATTTCGTAGTGCAAGAATGATTATTGCAGATTATCTGAAGATCGCTCAGAAAAAGCTATCCAGCCGCTTATGGATTGCCTTACCACTGTTTGCTATTTCGGTTGTCTTAACGCAAATTGACTTTAATATTTTATGGCGTTACTTTAGCTGGGCGAACCAAGCCACAGCTGTGATCGCGCTATTTGTAGGAGCGATGTATCTTTATATCGCAAAGAAAAATTACTTTGTTTCACTCATACCAGGTACATTCATGCTTGTTATGGTAATCGCCTATATCCTATCCCAGCAAATCGGCTTCGGCTTACCGATGAACGTTGCTTGGGCCGGTGGTGTCATTGGAACGATAATCCTACTTGTCCTATTCTTTAAGGCTGCGAAGAAGGCTCGAGCAAACAATGTTCCGTTGGAAGAGGATATCTCCAATTGGGACAGCGCTGCATAAGTAAATTTATCTATGAAGGGGTATTGTCTTAATGGGCAATACCCTGTTTTTTTGTACAACGATGCCTTCATATTATTCATTTGCGTATATCTTTTGAAACTTTGTACGATTTTCAGAGGAGGTATAGAACTTATCCGTATCTTACTTTATAATAAATAGCATCATCGGAAGGGGGATAATAGCATGCCAATTAATGTACCTAAGCAATTACCTGCACGTCATGTGTTAGAGGAAGAGAACATCTTCTTAATGGATACGGATCGGGCGACGACACAAGATATTCGTCCGTTAAATATAGTTATTGTCAATCTAATGCCTGAAAAAGAACGCACGGAAACACAATTACTGCGTTTATTAGGTAATTCGCCATTACAGGTTACCGTTACATTCCTTCATACAGCAACACATGAATCAAAGACAGTTAGTCCGTCCCATTTAAATCAATTTTATAATACATTTGCCAATATCAAGAACCAGCGATTTGATGGCATGATTATTACTGGTGCACCTGTGGAGCTCATGCCTTTTGAACAGGTTGATTACTGGGAAGAGCTTTCTGAAATTATGGAATGGTCGAAAACACATGTTACCTCTGTCTTACATATCTGTTGGGCTGCCCAGGCAGCACTTTATTATCATTATGGTATCGGCAAATTTGAGCTACCCGCTAAATGCACAGGGGTGCTCTCTCATACAGTGGCAAATTCTACTGTAGAGCTTGTCCGTGGATTTGATGAGGAATACTTAGCACCACATTCCCGTTACACGGGTACTTCAGTGGAGGAAGTGGAAAAAAATGATAAGCTGCTACTCTTGTCATCGACGTTAGACAATGACCCATTTATTATCTTGTCTAAGGATGAAAAACACGTGATGGTTACTGGTCATTTGGAATATGATGATCTTACGCTTGCGGACGAATATTATCGCGATCGAAATAAAGGCATCGATGCAGCTGTTCCTAAAAATTACTTTCCCAACGATAATCCGGAAATAAAACCATTAAACCGCTGGCGCTCCCATGCACATTTACTGTTCTCGAACTGGCTTAATTACTACGTCTATCAAGAAACACCATATGAATGGAAATAGGCCAAAAATGGTCATCCGGTAAGACGGATAAGCTAGAAATAAAAAGCAAGTGTGGTAAATAGCATCCCACGTCCTACGGGAGGTATCGGTGAGATCCCGCAGCATTAGGGGGCTCACCAGCCGCCCACGGCAAGCGAAGGATATTTCCGAGTAGCCTCGTTTCATGAACATCATTTCTAGTTATTTTTTCTTTGATTCAAACACTTTTCCTTCTTCCCCAACGGATTTGGCTCCTTTCGTAAATGTGGCTGTCACAGAAAGGGTGCTTCCACTCATTCTCCATTAGGTATCTGACATATGTTGGTTCTTTTTATACCAATTCATTACAAAGGGCTTCTTTGCTTTGCTGTAGAACCTCGTGTCATCATAGCGGATTGATAAACGCTCCTTTTAGCTACCATAGCGTTCGACTCCCTCTGGATGAGCGCGAAGCATAGAATTATCATATCTTTAGCATATTGGCTTCTTATCGGCTAAATGAACAGGGTTACTGCTATGAACCGTAAAGAAAGGTACTGTATACGGCTTTCATGATTCTTCGACTTTTTCACCTTTTACTTTGCGATTTATAAGATGAACCCTATCACTAAGACTTACTTGGTGAATTTGTGGTACATAATGTTTGCATATTAACGTGAAATAACTTTATTTCTATTTTACACCTTCCTTACCAATCATCTATCCATAGTTTGTAAGGTGTACATTTGCAGTACTTTCGGAATAAGGATTTGAGCCTATTAGCATAAAAGGGACAGATTGTGGAATCACACTAGATACTTCTTTCTTTATAGAGAGGGTTTAGTTGAATAGTCCCTAAAGGAATATTAATGTTAGTTCGCAGAACGCGGAACTGTTGGTACTTGTGAGAAAATAAAATGTGTTACAGTTTGTGCGTACGGATTTACTTCTTCTATGAATTTCTCCGCTTTTGATAAGTTTTCAAAGTGCATTTTAAGCATGTAACAAGCATTTCCAGCTATACGATAACAAAAATGTACGTTTGGGAGTTTTAGAATAAAGTTTTTGAACGACGTATAGTCCCCATTTTTGACTGTTGCTTCAATTATACATTGGATAGGTAGACCTAATTTCTCATAATCGATTTCTAATGTATAGCTTTTAATAATACCGAATGATTCCATTTGTCTAACCCGTTCTGTTACAGAAGGAGAAGATAGGTTAACTCTTCGTCCAAGTTCACTCATAGATAAGCGACTATTTTTATGTAATTCATCTAAAATCTTTCTGTCAACATTATCAATTTTCATTTTTAAATAAATCCTCCTAATATCGTTAATTGTTTAATTAATTTATCGATTACTCATTATAAATTTAATGTTATTTTTGTATTAAATCTTCTAAAATTAAATATAGCAAAGGAGGATTTTAAATGGCAAGAATTAAGGAATCAAGTTTCGGAGACTCACCATTTCAACGACTTTTAGGACACAATGTAGAAGTAATGAAAGGATGGTCACATTTAGGGAAAGTATTAGAAAAAGGAGGATTGCTTTCTTCTGAATTAAAGGAGCAAATAAGGAGAACGTTAGCCCAAAGTAATGGTTGTGAGTATTGTAAAGTGAAAGGTAAACCTAATCCTGATAAGTTTGATGAAAAAACTTCTATTGCGGTTGCTTTTACGGAGGTGTTTTTAAAGCTAAGGGGGAATATACCAACTTCAACTTTTAACGTTTTACAGGAATGCATGACTGAAGAAGAAATCAGTGAACTTTGTGCTTTTATTTCGTTTACTACTGCTTCACAGTACTTTGGAGCTATGATGAAATTAGAACCTGTAAAGAAATAATTTTAAATATAAAAGCTCTTCCTAACTAGTTGCTTTTGTTTAATAAGGCTTTTAATGATCTTCAACAAAATCGGCTAATAAACTATATTTCTTCATGCTATACTAAAATTGTGTATGACAAAAAAACCTTCCGAATCTAACAGTAGGAAGGTTTTTCATTTTATAGGTAGTGATTTCACTTCCTAGCAACTCGCGAAGAAATCGCGCTTCCTGCTCAAACATTTGTACCCATTTTTTATCGTAATCTGTTAATCGCACCTTCATCACCCGAGCCCTCCCTTATAAAATACACAGCATATTGTTTCCTTCAATGAATCCTGTTCAAGATAGCAAACGCTTCATTAGCCGTCAACGGTTAATGGAGCAAATAATAGCTAAGCCACCACATACATCATGTGATGGCTTATATATCATAAAGAGGTTTTCATTCAACCAGACAACGAGTATAGTACAGCTGACCTTGAATCAAGCATCTTCCATTTATCTATTTCATCTTTATTCTTCATTGATCTAGCTAATACCCGCCATAATACGGTGGGTAAGGGGGTGGATAATAGCCGTAGCCACCATCATCGAACGCATTCACAAGTGTTCCTGCTAAAAGCCCGCCAGCTAACCCACCAATTAGTGGAACGCCGAACCCGCCGAAAAACGGGCCACCGAATCCAGGGCCTCCAAACCCTGGGCCGCCGAATCCTGGGCCACCAAATCCCGGACCTCCAAATCCTGGACCTCCAAATGGTGGTCTGCCATAGCCTCCTTTAAATCCTGGGCCAGGACCAAATGGTGGTCTGCGTTCAATATCTTCCTGTACATAAAATTGTTGCTCAGGAGGCATCGCCGCAGGCATATTCCAATCTCCATTCATAGAACTTCCCTCACTTCCATATTGTCTATGAAAATAGGATATGCATTTGCCCAGCAAAACTATTGGGCGATTATACTAGGACATAAAGGGATTTTCCTTATTCCCCTCGTCTTTATATTCAGATATCCAGCTACGAAGCGCCTTCAAGGAGCAACGTATATTTCCGGAGCAAATTTATATACCATTATCTTCGATCGCAGCAATAGATTTTTTTACATTAGAAAAACGGAGCAAAATTCGCTCAATCCTTATCACTACATGCTCAGATTTACGCTCCCTCTAGTAGCTATTATGGAATAATAGCTACTGCTTACTTGACCACCACTCCGGCTGCCCACTTCCCTTTCCGTGGGGTTTGTCCTTCAGCTAACTTTTTTAGCAAAACCCGCT